>JBCKNC010000184.1:0-2005 GCA_038902915.1 Polaromonas sp. | reverse complement strand
GCGGACTTTCCCGCCGAGCGCTGGTTCTGGTTTGACCCGCCGTTTCACAAGGGGCAGTCGGTGCTGCTGCACCGCGAGGCCGACAACGTTTATCGCATCGATTTCCAGCTCGGTTGGCAAGCGGATCCAGAGGAAGAGAAAAAGCCGGAAAACGTGATTCCGCGGATCAAGGCGATGCTGGGCGATGACCGTGAGTTCGAGCTGGAGTGGGTCAGCGTCTACACCTTCCAATGCCGCCGCATGACCGAGTTTCGCCACGGCCATGTGCTGTTCGCCGGTGACGCGGCGCACCAGGTGTCGCCATTTGGCGCGCGCGGAGCCAACTCGGGCATTCAAGACACCGACAACCTGGCCTGGAAGCTGAAGCTGGTGATTGAGGGCCGGGCGCCAGACAGCCTGCTCGACAGCTATTCCGAAGAGCGCGTGTTTGCCGCTGACGAGAACCTCATGAACTCGACGCGATCGACCGACTTCATCACGCCCAAAAGCAAAGCCTCGCTGACCTTGCGCAATGCGGTGCTGACGCTGGCGCGCGACCATGCATTTGCCCGTGCGCTGGTCAATTCCGGTCGCTTGTCGGTGGCGGCTTACCTGACCGAGTCGCGTCTGAACACGCCCGACGCCGCCGCTTTCAAGGGCGACATGGTGCCCGGCGCGGCCATGGATGACGCGCCGATGCGGGAAAACGGGCAAGACTGCTGGCTGCTCGACCGTGTCGGTGGGCAGTTCATGGCGTTGGTTTTTGTCAGCGACCCGGCAAGCTTGGACGCTGCGACCGTCCGCGATTGCAAGGCGTTGGCCAGCGGGCCGATTCCGATTGAAGTGGTTCTGGTCTCGCCCCAAGCGGGCAAAGCGCCCGAGGGCTTGCGCGTGTTCGAGGACCACAGTGGCCGTTTCACCCAGCGTTACGACAGCACGCCCGGTACCACCTACCTGCTGCGCCCTGACCAGCACGTGGCCGCCCGCTGGCGCGTGTTTGAGATGGCCAGCGTCAAAGCAGCGCTGGCGCGGGCTACCTGCAATAACCATTGAGGAGGCTGAAATGGAACTGAACCTGACCCCGAATTTTGCCGAACCCGGCAAGCGCTACTTCCATACGTTTTCACCCGGTGACGACTTTTACGAATCGTTGATCGAGACTCACCGCGACCTCTCGGACGAGCAAAGCAGCGTGGTGAATGCCAAATTGGTGCTGCTGCTGTCCAACCACATTGGCGACCTCACCATCCTGCGCGAAGCCATGAAAATTGCCCGCGCCAACGTCTAAGGAGAACCCCGTGAAAATCAAACGCATCCACCACGTCGCCTACCGCTGCAAGGACGCCAAGGAAACGGTCGAGTGGTATGGCAAATACCTCAACATGAACTTTGTGCTGGCGATTGCCGAAAACGAGGTGCCTTCAACCAAGGAGCCCGATCCCTACATGCACGTCTTTCTGGACGCCGGCAACGGCAACGTGCTGGCCTTCTTTGAGTTGCCGACCAAGCCACCGATGAGCCGCGACCTCAACACGCCCAGTTGGACCCAACACATCGCCTTTGAGGTCGATTCACTCGACGCGATGCTGGAGACCAAGGCCAAGCTGGAAGCCGATGGCATTGAGGTGGTTGGGCCGACCGACCACACCATCTTCAAGTCAATCTACTTCTTTGACCCGAGCGGCCACCGCCTGGAGCTGGCCACCAACACCGGCACGCCCAAGATGGCCAAGATGCTCGACGCGGTGAAGTGGGACATGCTCAACGAATGGGCGCAGACCAAAAAAGCTCCGATGCACGCGGCCTGGATGCACGACGGCAGCTACGCCGGTGAGTAAGCTCGAATGAAACTCGCCACTTTGAAAAAAGGCGGTCGCGACAGCACCCTGGTCGTCGTCAACCGCGTCCTCCGGGCGAGCCGTAGGCTAGTCGAATTTGGGCTCTGACCCCCAAAACTCCTCGCAGCTTCAGGGTAGGAACCTTCGCACAAATTCGTAATAGGCGCGCTTCCCATCCTGGGAATGCA
>JBCKNC010000183.1:0-2014 GCA_038902915.1 Polaromonas sp. | reverse complement strand
ACGAACTCTGGATTTTTCTGTGTTCGATGCTTTTTGTTCTGCGGTCAGCGGATGGTTGCGCACACCTTTCTCACCAATCTGGCTGGGGATGCTGGTCTCAGCCAGACTGGCTTTTTTCTCCTGTGACCGGTAGGCGCTATCCGCGTAGATAGCGCGTTTCTTTCCCTCTGCGTCTTCTGTCTGATCCAGTAGCGTTTCAAACACTTGGCTGTCGTGTACCGCAGCATCGCTGACTTCATAGCTTTGCACCAGCTTGTTACCTTGGTCTGCGTTGATGTGGTTTTTGAAGCCATAGTGATTTTCGTGGTTCTTCTTGGTCCAGCGCGCATCAACGTCTTTTTGGCGCAGCTTGGATTTCTGTGCGGGTTGTTGCCATTCGGCTGGCGTTCCGCCTGCCTTGATCTGGGCGTTATCGATGCGAGTATTGCGCTGACGCGGCACTTCGACAAAGGTGGCGTCGATCATTTGTCCGGCTCGTGCAATGTAGCCTTGGCTTGCCAGTTGTTCGTGGAAGCGGGTAAAGAGTACCTCCACCAGCTTCAACTCCTTCAGGTGTTCACGAAACAGTCACACGGTCTTGGCATCCGGTACCCGATCTTCAAGCTGCAATCCCAGAAAGCGCATGAAGGAGAGTCGGTCGCGTATCTGGTATTCAATCCGATCATCAGACAGGTTATGCAGTTGTTGCAGTACCAGCACTTTGAACATGAGCACGACATCGATCGGCTTTGCTCCCGCGTTGCTTTTGCGTTCCTTCTCATGCACACGAGCAAGGTCGGGGCGGAACGCTTCCCAGTTGATTTGTTCATTCAATCCAACCAAGGGATCACCCATCCGGGTGAGCTTGGCCGTGCGTTCCGCTATGTCGAAAAATCCAGGTTGTATTTTACGTTTCATCGTCTGCGCTATTGATTTTGTGTGACTCAGCATGTAACGTCTCATGCTACTTGTTCGTGTACTTGCAGCTGAAAAATATCAGCAATTTTTAGAGGTGCCCTTAAAGCAATGTTGCGGTGCACGATGTCGTAACCTGCGCCCAGGTCGCCGGAACAAGCTGCGCATCTGTTCATGTAGAGGGATACCTGCAAGGGGGTTGCGACGACTGCGTCGGGGTAGGGTTGTGCCCGCAGACCAGCTTTGCATGTCGTTTGTGCCGATGTGCGACAAATTCTTGGGAATTCAGATCACCACATCAGGGAAAGCACTACTCTTGAGGACGCTTTTCGGTGCCATACTTGGCCTTATATGGATGCAGTTGAATTTCCTATCCTTCAGCATGCTATCTATCGAGCAGAGCGCTCGTCTCGACCCTGGAATACTTCCGCCACAGGTTATGCCACGCCATGAAAACAATGCATTCACTCTTTCGTGCCGCGCTCCTGCGCGGCCTTCCGCTGCTGGTCTGCGCACTCGCCTACGGCGGCGCTTCTGCGCAAGCGCCTTATCCGGCGCGCCTGGTGAAGATCATCGTGCCCTTCGGCCCGGGCACCGGTCCCGACATCCTGGGCCGCACGATCGCGCAGAAGCTGTCCGAGAACTGGGGCCAGCCGGTGGTCGTGGAGAACCGGTCCGGCGCCAGTACCGGCATCGGCGCAAAGTTCGTCGCGGGCTCGCCCCCCGACGGCTACACGCTGATGGTCACGGCCAACACGCTGGTGCTCAACCGAAGCCTGAGTCCCGAGGCGCCGTACGACCCGGTTGCCGATTTCGAGCCGATTGCGCCGCTGGCCGTGGGCCGCCTGACCCTGGTAGTGCACCCCAGCCTCGGCGTCGCCAGCGTGAAGGAACTGATCGCCAAAGCCAAGGCGAAGCCGGGCTCGATCGACTACGCCTCGCCGGCCAACGGCACGCCGCACCACTTGGCGATGGAGCTGTTCAAGCAGAGCACCGGCATCAGCCTCACGCACATCCCCTATACCGGTACGCCCATGGCCTTGAAGGACCTTATCGGCGGCGTCACCAAGGTCATGTTCCTGCCGATCCACGTGGCCATGCCGCACGTGCAGGCCGGCAA
>JBCKNC010000182.1:0-2051 GCA_038902915.1 Polaromonas sp. | reverse complement strand
CTCTTGACGTGCGAGCAGCTCGGGCTGCTTTTGCGGCACCTTGGCCATGGGCGGGCGCAGATGGGCGATGTCGCTGGCGCGCCCCAGCACGGTTTCGAACAGGAAGCGACTGCCACTGGCGGCTTGGTTGACGCTGCTGTAGGAGAGTTTGCGGTTTTTGACCAGGTGCAGCAGATAAGCTTCGACTTCAGCCGGGTTGAGCAAGTCAGGGCTTCGATGGTAGTAGCGTGCCAGCCGGGCAACGGCCTCGACATAGCAGTCTTTGGTTCGCTCAGCCAGACCGCGCACGGTCATGGCGTCGAGCATTCGTTGGCGTAAGGGTGTCATGACAAATCTCCTTCAAAGCCGGGGAACATTCCCCAGCCCGAAGGCTTTACCTCAACACGCCCTTTTGCAAGCCACCCAGAAAACAAAACACGGTGGCGGCACTCGTGTACCAGCCACCGCGTCAGCGGTTTAGTTCAACGTAGTGTAGCTCGTCGGATAAACCGGCAATCCCAGCTTATCCGACTGGATAAAACCGGCAGCCCACACCCCAAAGGACTGCGCCGCCGACTCGCAAGCGCAGTATGACATCGTTCATGCGGAGTCGCATACAGGGTTTAGGGCGCTGCTAGAAATTCAGATTTTCGGGATGAAGTGCAAGGCGGGTGTCGCATCGCCCTTTGGGCTCATGCGAGGGTCACGCAGCAACCGGAACGGGTTTTTGGGGTCAGAGTCCAAATTCATCGTGCCTTTGGCACGCCCTCCGGGTGCGATGCTCTGTATCGCAATGAAATTGGCGTCTGACCCCAATAACCCTGCGAGTACCGCCCAACGACGCAATTCGCCCGAAAAATGAATTTATAGAAGTGCCCTTGAGTTTCAGATCACTTTGGCAATTGCCGCACAAACATAGTCGATGTTTTTGCTGTTCAGCGCGGCCACGCACATGCGGCCGGTGTCGGTGCCGTAAATGCCGAACTCGCTGCGCAGGCGCAGCATCTGGTCCTTGGAGAGGCCCGAGTAGCTGAACATGCCGATCTGGTCGGTGATGAAGCTCATGTCTTGCTTCACGCCAGCCGCCTTCAAACCATCGACCAGCTTTTGCCGCATGGCCTTGATGCGTACGCGCATTTCGGTCAGCTCTTCTTCCCACTGGGCGCGCAGGGCAGGGGTGTTGAGCACCGTGGCTACTACCGTGCCGCCGTGAATCTGCGGGTTGCTGTAGTTGGTGCGGATGACCTGTTTGAGCTGCGACAGCACCTTGTCTGCTTCTTCCTTGCTCTGGCACAGAACCGACAGCGCACCGACGCGCTCACCATACAGGCTGAAGCTTTTCGAGAACGAGGTGGATATAAAAAACGAGAGGCCAGCGGCGACAAATTTGGCGACCGCCGCACCGTCTTCCTGGAGGCCATAGCCAAAGCCCTGATAAGCCATGTCAAGAAAAGGCGTGAGCCCTCTAGCCTTGACGACGGCAACGACCTGCTCCCACTGCGCGCTGGTGATGTCGTAGCCGGTCGGGTTGTGGCAGCAGGCGTGTAGCACGACGATGGTGCCTTCGGCGGCGGCGTTCAGCGCGGCCAGCATGCCGTCGAAGTGGATGCCTTTTTTGGCTGCGTCGTAGTAGGGGTAGCTAGTCACCACAAAGCCGGCCTGGGTGAACAGGCCGCGGTGGTTTTCCCAGCTCGGGTCGGAAAGCAGCACCTTGGCGTTGGGCAGCAGCTTCTTCAAAAAGTCGGCGCCAATCTTCAGGCCACCGGTGCCGCCTATGGCTTGAGCAGTGGCAACGCGGCCACTTTTGACGGGCTCGCTGTCAGCACCAAACACCAGTGACTTGACGGCCGAGTCATAGGCCGCAATGCCGTCGATCGGCAGGTAGCCGCGCGGTTTGGGTGATTCCATCATCTGCTTTTCAGCCGCCTGTACGCATTTGAGCAGGGGCAGCTTGCCGTCGTCGTCGTAGTACACACCGACACCGAGGTTGACCTTGCTGGGGTTGCTGTCGACGGCGAACTGTTCGTACAGACCCAGGATGGGGTCGCGTGGGGCCATTTCGACGGCGCTGA
>JBCKNC010000181.1:0-2064 GCA_038902915.1 Polaromonas sp. | reverse complement strand
TCGTTGTAATTGACGGTGGCTGTGCCGAACTTGCCAACCACAATGCCGCCCGCGCGATTGGCAATGGGTGCTGCTTCGCGCAGGCTCATGCCAGTGGCCGCCATGGCTGTAAGTGTGGCAATGACGGTGTCGCCTGCGCCCGTTACGTCAAACACTTCGCGCGCAAGGGCGGGTACGTGTAACTCACCCTGGTCATCAAACAGCGTCATGCCAGCTTCACTGCGCGTTAGCAGCAGGGCTTGCAGGTTGAGCGAGGCCCGCAGCTTGTGTACCTTGATTTGAAGCTCAGCTTCATCAGTCCAGCTGCCTATGACCTGCTCCAGTTCAGTGCGGTTGGGCGTGATGACGGTTGCATTTTTGTAGCGGGCGTAGTCCGATCCTTTGGGATCGACCAGTACCACCTTGCCTGCTGCCCTGGCCTGGTCAATCATCAGCGTGATGTGCGCCAGCCCGCCTTTGCCGTAGTCGGAGAACAGCACCGCATCATGCTGTGGATAGAGGTTTTCAAAAGTTGCTGACTGGGATGCCAGCACTTCGTTTTCAGGGGTGTTTTCAAAGTCAAGCCGGATGAGTTGCTGCTGCCTGCCAATCACACGCAGCTTGACCGTCGTTTTGAGGCGCGCATCACGGACGAAGTAGGGTCTGATGCTGGTTTTGGCAATCAGTGCCTCTAGGCTGTGGCTGGCTTCGTCTTCACCCACCACACTAAGCAGCGAAGCTTTTGCACCCAGCATGACGAGGTTGTAGGCCACGTTGGCAGCACCACCCATGCGTTCTTCAGTGCGCGTTACCCGCACGACCGCAACCGGTGCCTCGGGTGATATGCGCTCGACCGCGCCATACCAGTAACGGTCCAGCATGGTATCGCCGACCACCAGTACGCGGGCGGACGAGATTTTTTCTTGCGTTAATGGTTGGCTGAGGGTCATGGTTCAGAGCTCTTCTATTCGTCGGGCCGGATAGCTGTCCCAGGCCTGGCAGCCCGGGCAGTGCCAGAAGTGCTGGGTGGCCTCAAAGCCGCAGGCGGCGCAGCGGTAGCGTAGCAGGGGTTTGGTGGCCTGGTCGAGTGCGCGTTGCACCAGCTTGTGGTTTTGATCAGACCCCAGGGTTTCACCCGCAATCCATAGCGACGCAGCTACCAGTGATGCTTCACGTTCAAGGTGCTGGATGTACCAGTGTCGGCTTGAGCCAGGATCTTTGTCGAGCTGGACAATCGCCTGCATCACGTCCACGGAGGGTGCGCGCGCGTAGTGCGTTTTCAGCAGATCAATGCTAGGTTCCAGCAAGGCGTGGTTTTGTGAATTTTGTGCAATGTGTACCAGCAAACTGGCGGCCAGAGGTAGTGCCTGCGGGGCTGTTTTTTCGAGTCTCAGAAGCGCATCAAACGCTGCCTGGTGCTGGCCGCGCTGGTGGTTCAGTTTGGCAAGATCAATCAGGGGACGTGCAGAAGCTGGAGCGGTGCGGCAGGCCAGGTGCAGGGCTTCGAACGCTTGGGTTGCATCACCGGCTGCGATGGCGGCGCTGGCTTGTTCGCACAGGTAATGCGCCTGTCGGCCACTGAAACTGCCGTGGCTGGCGCTGTCGAGCTTGCTGGCAATATCTGTGGCGTGCTGCCAGTCGCGTGAGCGTTCGTAGATCGACAGCAGGGCCAGCCGGGCTTCTTCCTCATAGCTGGTGCCCTCTAATTTACGTAATGCAGCTTCGGCGCGATCCAGCAGGCCGGCTTTGAGAAAATCCAGTGCCAATGCGTGTTGCGCGCGGTCACGCTCGGGCTGTGCCAGATCGCCGCGCGACATCAGGTGCTCGTGTACGCGCACAGCACGTTCGTATTCGCCACGCCTGCGAAACAGGTTGCCCAGTGCGAAGTGCAGCTCGGATGTGTCAGGGTCGTTTTGAACGGCTTCAATAAATGCGTCTATGGCCTGGTCCTGCTGCTCGTTGAGCAGGAAATTCAAACCACGGAAGTAGGCTTTGGGTGCCTGGTGGTTTTCAATGCGCAGTTGCCGCAGGTCAACACGCGATGCCAGCCAGCCGAGCGCGAAGGCGATGGGAAAACCCAGCAAA
>JBCKNC010000180.1:0-2079 GCA_038902915.1 Polaromonas sp. | reverse complement strand
ACTTTTCGGGATCTTTCGAGCTTTGCGACAGCGGTCCGATCTCTTCCACCGCCACGCCCAGGTAGCGCGCAATGTTCTCGAGGAACTGGCCCGAGCCCGAGGCGCACTGGCTGGTCATCTTGTACGCGAGCACCTTGCCGCGCGGATCGACATAGATCGCCCGACCGTTGAGTGCGCCGACGTCGACCACCGCGTTGATGCCCGGATGCAAAAACACGCCGCCGCGCGCATGCGTGGTCATCGAGTAGAAGTGGCCGGTGGCGAACTTGACGTTTTCGCCCTCACCGGTGGTGGCGATGTAGTCGATCTCGCCGGTGCCCAGGCCGGCGTCGGCGAGCACGCCGTCGCGGCCTTCCTGCGCCAGTGTCATGGGGTCGCGGCTGCGGATGCGCTCGCAGCGCTTGGCCAGCCACTCGTGCCTGTCGCCGTCCGCGCCTTGGTGGATGCGAAAAAGCACGGACTTGACCGCACCCGAACCGATGTCAATGCCGATCGTATGAATCATGGTCAGACCCTCGCTTCGATGGTTTTTCCCTCTTCGACCACCGCGCGCCAGGCGAAGGTGGCACCGCCCAACGCGCCGGTGTAGATCGAATCGGGGTCGATGTTGAGGGTGATCTCGCCGTAGTTCTCGTGCACCAGATTCCTCAGCGCCTTGACCGCCGCCTCGTTCTTGGCCACGCCGCCGGTGAACGTGAACTGGTCGCGGATGCCGCCCGAGCGTGCCAGGATCGACATCGCGCGCAGGATGATCGCGCGGTGCAGGCCGGCCATGATGTCCTCGCGTTTGTCACCCAAGGAGAGGCGCTCGCGCAGCTCGGCGCCGGCGAACACGGTGCAGGTCGAGTTGATGCGGATGGTCTTGGTCGACTTCATGGCCAGCGGCCCGAGCTCGTGCAGGCCCATGTTCATCTCATCGGCGATGTAGCCCAAGTAGCGCCCGCAGCCGGCGGCGCAGCGGTCGTTCATCTGGAAGCTCTCGACGATGCCGGCCGGGTCGATCTGGATCGCCTTGGTGTCCTGGCCGCCGATGTCGAGCACGGTCGCGGTGTGCGGGTACATCACGTGCGCGCCCAGGCCGTGGCACAGGATCTCGGAGCGGATGTGCTCCTTGGAAAACGGCAGCCGGGCGCGGCCGTAACCGGTGCCGACGACATAGGTTTCCTCCAACTCGGTGTCGAGGATGCCCTTGATCGGCGCCTCGACCTGGCTGCGCCGCGCCGCGGTCTCGGGTAGCGCGATAAAGGTGCGTTCGAGCGCGGCCAGCAGGTGGCGGCGGATCGAGTCGGAATAGACGCGGTTTTCGACCTCGATGATGGATCGGTCGAACAGGTTGAGCAGGAAGTCGTAGCGCGTGCCGGCCTCCTTGGACACCGTCTCGCCGATCGCCAGGTACTGGCTGCCGGCGATGTCGCGGAAGAAGTCGCTTTTGCGCTTGGCCCCGGGCGCGAACAGCGCCGCCGCTTCGGCTTGCAGGCGGCGGAACACCTCGGCCAGCGTCGCGCCCACGGCCTCGGTGGCGGCGCCGAAATGGGCGCAAGCCAGGCTGCGCTGGCAGGTGTCCTCCAGGTCCGTCAACTGCTCGAGGTACTGCTCCGAGCGGAAGTCGCGTTCGAGCTGATTGATGAAACCGTCCAGCGCCCCGTTCAGCGCGTTGGTGCTGCCCAGCGCCTGGCGAAACAGGTAGAAGCGGCTGTTGAGCAGCGCCTCCTGCTTGGCGATGGTGGCCGCGGTGTCGTAGTTCGAGCGCGAGTTGGTGATCCCGCGGCCGATGATGTTCTGCTTCTCGTCCATGACCACCGCCTTGGTGGTCGTGGATCCGAGGTCGATGCCGATAAAGCAGCGCATGGTGTCCACTTCAGTGCACGCCGGTCAGGGCGGTGCGCTTTTGCTTGAGCATCTGGAAGTAGCTTTCCAGCCGGTTCTTCACGTTGGCCGCCGAGAAGTAGCGCGGGTCGACCAGATCGGTCTCGATGAAGGCGGCCGGCTTGCCGGTGCGCCTTTCCACCTCGCGCAGGATCAGCAACTGGCCGGCCGAGAAGCTGTTGCAGCTCTTGATCGAGTTGATCAGCAGGCCGT
>JBCKNC010000179.1:0-2093 GCA_038902915.1 Polaromonas sp. | reverse complement strand
GGCACTGGACCACCGCCTCACGATATACGAGGAAGCGACGGACCGCTTGCGCGCCGGCGAGCGCAGGTAATCGGGCCCCGCCCGGCCTCGATTTTCTATTCCTGCTTGATGCCCGCGTCGCGGATCGCCTTGCTGTAGCGTTCCATGTCGGACTTGATGGCGGCGGCGAAGCGCTCGGGCGTGCCGCCGAGGGGCTCGTAGGACTGCGAGGCGAGCTTTTCCTTGAGGTCGGGCATCTGCAGCACCCGGTTCAGCTCGGCGTTGAGGCGCTGCACGACGTGTGCGGGGGTGCGCGCGGGAGCCATCAGCCCGAACCACACGTCGCTCTGGAAGCCGGCCATGCCGGATTCAGAGACGGTAGGGTAGTCCGGGGCGAACGGGGTGCGCGCCGCGGTGAGCACCGCGTAGCCGCGCAGCTTGCCCGCCTTGATCTGCGGGTTGAAGTGGGCGACGGTGCTGATGAACACCGGCACCGTGTTGCCCAGCACCGCGGTGATGGCGTCGCCGCAGCCCTTGTAGGGCACGTGGGTCCACTTGAATCCGGCCTGCGCGGCGAGCATCTCGCCCGCGAGGTGCTGCGGCGTTGCGCTGCCGCAGCTGGTGAAGTTGACCTTGCCGGAGTTTGCCTTGGCGTAGGCGATGAGCTCCTGGAACGTGCGCGCCGGGAAGTCGGGGTGCGCGCCGATCATGACCGGCGCGCTGCTGATGAGCCCGATCGGTGCGAGGTCCTTCAGCGTGTCGTAGGGAACCTTGGCGTAGAGGAAAGGGATAATGGCCACATTGCTCGGCACTACCACCAGCGTGTGCCCGTCGGGCTCGGATTTGGCGATGGCGTCGATGCCGATGATGCCGCCCGCACCGGGGCGGTTCTCCACCACGCAGGGCTGGCCGAGCGACGGCGGGAAGCGCTCGCACAGGTAGCGCGCCATCAGGTCGGCGGCGCCGCCCGCCGCGTAGGGCACGACGATGCGCATCGGCTTGGAGGGAAAGGTCTGCGCCAGCGCGGTCGCTGCACAGAAGAACAGGGAAATCAGTGAAAGGATGCGGGTCATAGCAAGTCTCCTTGAGCGTTGGGCATCAATAGCCAAAATGAGGGAAATCAGTGAAAGGATGCGGGTCATGGAAAGTCTCCTTAGAAAGGTTTTTCGCCCTGCACCACCACGCGGCGGAGCTTGCGCCGCTCCGCGGCGTCGAAGTCGGAGCGTGCATGCAGGGTGCAGCGGTTGTCCCACAGGATCAGGTCGCCCGGCGTCCAGCGGTGCTCGTAGACGTATTGCGGTCGCTCGCAGTGCTCGAAAAGCAGCTCCAGCAGCTCGTCGCTTTCCGCCTGCGGCAAGCCCTCGATGGAGCGCGTCATCAGCCGGTTGACGTACACCGCCTTGCGGCCGGTGGCCGGATGCGTGCGGAACACCGGATGCGCGAAGCGCGGCGCGTCGTCGGCCACCGCGGCGGCGCGCGTAGTGGCGCTGTTGCGATAGTCGTACACGTTGAGCGCTTTCTTACCCTCCAGCCGCTGCTTCACGCGATCGGGCAGGCCGTCGTAGGCGCGGACCATGTTGGCGAAGAGCGTGTTGCCGCCGCGCGAGGGGATCTCCATGGCGTAGAGCATGGTTGCCATGGCGGGTTGCTCGACGTAGCACTGGTCCGAGTGGAAGGTCATCTCGCCGTCGGGCAGCGCGCCGATCAGCTTGCCGTTCTCAACGATGTTGGAGACGTACATCACGCCCGGAAGGCGCCCGGCGCCGTCGTGCTTGTGGAGCACCCCCGCCAAGGGGCCGAAGCGCGCGGCGAACGCCGCCTGCTGCGCCTCGTCGAGCGCCTGGCCGCGCAGGAGCAGGATCTGCCCCTGGTGCCAGGCCTCGCGCACGCGCTCGAAGGCCGCTTCGTCGAGCGGCCGCGACGCATCGAGGCCAGCGATCTCGATGCCGATCGCCGGGGAAAGGGAAAGGAATTCCAACCGCATGAACCCAAGTATCTCACCGTATCGCGTCCTCAGAAAACGTGTTTACCCGCAGGCGGCAGGCTGACTCGCGTGGTTATTGGCTTTGCAGCGAAACCGGGCTACGTTGACCGGACACTACTGATAGCAGAGA
>JBCKNC010000178.1:0-2137 GCA_038902915.1 Polaromonas sp. | reverse complement strand
CGGGTTTTCAGTAGTAGCCGCACAAAGTTGCTCATGGCGTCGAAATAGCTAATGCCTAAGCCCGTATTTTTAGGTTGACTGCCCTTGCGGCAAATAGGGCTCTAAAACAAAAGGCCCCAACAGGGGCCTCTTGTTTGTCAAAGTCAAAGTGACTTGTTACTTGCAGCTTGCGGGCAAATACTTTGGAAGAATTGGATTTGTTGTGCCTTTCCGGCAGGTCCAGATCACCTGCCCATTGGCCTGCAAAGCACCCGCCATTTCAAGAGTTACCGCATTGATCTTGAGATCAGCGGCCGTTGTCAGCACGGTAACCAACCCATTCGAAGCATCAGTCTGAGTGTAGATCACGGAGGCCACATATTTCGACGCCTGAGTATCCACCACCAGACTTGCTGTCGTTGGCATGGTCGCGTTAACCTGGGCAGATTCCGCAACGCTGGTTTTTGCCGAAGATGCGGCCAAAATCACTTCAGACACTTTGGCCCGTACCGTGTAATCCTGATAAGCCGGCAACGCTATAGCAGCCAAAATACCAATGATCGCGACCACGATCATCAACTCGATCAGGGTAAAACCCTTTTGCATGGAACGCTTCATGAATAGCTCCTTGGTGAAAACATTAAAGAACAACTGGACGTTCACATGCAGCAGATTGCGTGCCAACCTACGCCGCCCGTACCTTGCAAGATTTTGCGTGATTTAGTAGCTATTTAAGCTTATACGTAAGGGCTTGAGCCGTAGTTTAGTGACTCAAAGCGCCCATAGTGCTGACATCTTTGTCACTCCGCTAAGCCAGCAATTCAAGCAACCGGCTCAAGGCATACCGCACTGTAGCCGCTCGCACGGCAGCGCGGTCGCCAGCAAACTGCATGCACTCTGAGCTCACCACCCCGCCGACCGACCAGCCAAACCAGACGGTGCCTACGGGCCTGCGCTGGCTGCCACCAGTTGGCCCGGCCACGCCGGTGACGGCCACAGCGACCTGCGCTTTTGAATGTGCAATCGCGCCCTGCGCCATGGCGCGTGCGACTTCTTCACTGACTGCGCCGTGTTCGGCGATCAACGCTGCGTCCACACCCAGCAGCTCGGTTTTGGCAGCGTTTGAATAGCTCACCAAGCCGCGCTCAAACCAGGCGCTTGAGCCTGCCAGGTCGGTGCAGGCGGCAGCGATCAAACCGCCGGTGCAACTCTCTGCTGTAGCCAGAAAAAGGCCTTTTTTGATGAGTAAATCGGCCAGCAGCCCAATAGATACGGGCGTTATAAGCTGCTGATTTAATAGCGCTTCAGTTTTCATTAAAACCTCCAGGTGGCGATGACGAGCAAGGTGCAGAAGGCGGCAAGCAAGTCGTCAAGCATGATGCCGAAGCCGCCGCGCCAGCCAAAACCCTTGAAGGTTTTGTCAGCCCAGGCCATGGGACCGAACTTCACCGCGTCAAAAAAGCGGAACAGCACAAACGCTGCAAGCTGGCCGTAAAAACCTGTCGGCATGACCAGCCACAGCACCAGCCAAAAGGCCACCACTTCGTCGCACACAATGCTGCCGGGGTCGGCGCTGCCCAAGTTTTTGGCGGCCACGCTGCAGGCCCACCAGCCAATGAAGCTAGACAGCACAATCAGCCAGCCCATTTGCAGGGCCGTCAGATACGGCTGCAAAAGCAGGTAAGCCAGCCAGGCCCACAGCGTGCCTGCGGTGCCGGGTGCGATGGGGCTGAGGCCTGAGCCAAAACCCAGCGCTATGAAATTAGCCGGATGCGCCAGCAGAAATTTCATGTTCGGCTTGCCTAGGGAGTTCATGGTCTCACTTTGCCTCTGCCTTCTTGAGCTTCAAGGCGCTGTCGTACAAATCATTGCGCGGCGCGCCGGTGATGTCTGCAGCCAGCTTGACGGCGGTTTTAAGCGGCAGTTGCGCCAGCAGCAGTTGCAGCACGCGCAGGCCGTCGTCTTGCGGCAATGCCTTCGCAGCGGGGTGCAGCACCAGCACAAACTCGCCACGCGTGCGTTGCACATTGGCAGCCAGCCAGGCGGGCATGGCATTGGCCGCAACGCTGGCAATCTCTTCAAATTGTTTGGTCAGCTCGCGGCACACGGTGACGAGGCGCTCGCCCAGCGGTGCCAAGGCCTGCGCCAGCGCCTCGAT
>JBCKNC010000177.1:0-2149 GCA_038902915.1 Polaromonas sp. | reverse complement strand
AACGAGCCGAAACTTAGGCTGGATACGGCTTGCAGCGGGATTCACGATTCCGACGAACGGATAGGCAAATCAATCCCGCTCCTTTCGCGCACACCCGCCGGCCGCAGCGCTCCTGAGCCCAACGGTGAGCTGGCAGCGTCGAGTACGGGGGTAGTTTGTCCGTAATACCGCGCAATTGGCAAGGTTGGTGATCCCGAAACCCCGCAAAAGCCCGCACCGTGTGAAGAAGTGGCTGCCGGCGGACGGCGAGCTCGACGCTGACATCTGGGTGGACACCATACCCTTCAACGAGACCCGCAATTACGCGAAAAACGTGCTCGGTTTCACCACGGTCTACGATTTCCGCCTGCGCGGCGACAGCGCCCGCCTCAGCACGCGCATGCCGACGGTGCCGGCGAACGGCACGCGCCCGGTGGGGCTTACCCAATAGACATAGAAAAATCAAACGCAAAGACGCGGAGAAAGGCGTTCTCGGGTTAAGCCCAATGGCACTACCTTAAGCCGGCGCAACGTGCGCCATACGCATTTTTCTCGCAGACCTCTGCCGTCACTTCTCATCGAATATAAAACTCCCGTCCCAATCCAGCGGCGGAGGCTCCAGCTGAAAGGCCTTGGCACGATCTAGGTATAACAGGTACAGCCGACAGTCTGGCGCCGCCGTGTGTAAGGCCTGAAGGCGGGCTTGCGCGCCTTCCCAATCGCGCGCCCGGTACATCGCCAAGGCCTCATGGTAGCGGGCAAGCTCTTCCAGAACGGCCGGCGCGAGATCGTCGGGCCGGCCCAGCGGCTGATATATGTTCACCACCTCGGTCTTGCCTTTGACACATACCCGATCCAGTTCTCGATACACAAACCCGGCGGCCGCCACCTGGGTCGTCTCGCTGATGACAATCGGCACAGCGTAATGCTTGCAGAGTTGCTCCAGGCGAGAGGCGAGGTTTACGCCATCGCCGATCACGGTGTAGTTCATGCGCGTGGGCGAGCCCATGTTCCCCGCCACCACACGGGCGGTATTGATACCCACGCCGATTTCCAAACGCGGCCAGCCACGGTTGGCAAAATCCTCGTTGAGGTCGTTGAGCGCTGCGTGCATGCCAAGCGCCGTGCTGGTGGCGCGCGCGGCGTCGTCGCCGTGGTGCAGGGGCGCACCGAACAACGCCATTACGCTGTCGCCGACGTATTTATCGATCACCCCGCCGTGATCCTCAACCACCGCGCTCATCTGCGTGAGGTAGCGGTTGAGCAGCGCCAAAATCTCCTGGGACGAACGGTTTTCGCACAGGCTCGTGAAGTTGCGCAGATCCGAAAACAGGATGCTCACCTCGCGCTCTTCGCCGCCTAACTCGATCTCCTTGGAAAGCAGCATTTCGGCGATCGCCGGCGAAACCACCTTGCCCAGCAGACTGCGCACGCGGTCGCGCTCCGCCAATCCCTTGCCCATGCTGCTAAAGGCCCTAGCGAGATCGCCGATCTCGTCGCGCTGGTCTATGTCAACCGTCTGCAGGTAGTCCCCTTGCTCGATGCGGCGCGCGCCGGCCGCGAGCTTGAGCACGGGCCGCGTGACCATGCGGGCAATCAGCACCGCGCCGATCACCGACAACAGCGCACCGAAGGCAAACAGCGCGCCCAATACCACGCGCAGCCGTGTATACGGCGCCAACGCCTCCTCGAGCGAGCGTTGCAGCACCACCACGACACGTTGGGTTTCGGCATCGCTCAGCGGCGCCACCAACGAGATATATGCTTCTGACGCCAAGTCGAACGTGCCAGTCTCTCCCTCCCGCCAGGGCTGCTCGGTGAGCGCGTTGGGCAAGCGCTCCCGCGCCTGAGCGGGGAGCGTGGAGGCAAGAACCGCCCAACCCTTGCCGGTGTCGGCTCGCAACAGCGACACGTGCGAGTGCGTGTCCTGTTGCAGCACCTTGGCGAAGGCATCGTCGATCCGAAAGCCTACACAGACCCAAGCGTCCTGGAATGGAATAAGCAAGGGGACCACGACCATTTGAAACGGCTGCTCATCGAGAAACACCACGCCAGTGGTTTCGCCGTACTGGCTGCGCTCGGCTTTTTCAAGCAGTCGGAGTTTGGGGCTCGGTTTGCCTGCGGCCTGCGGATGAAGGGTGTCGACGATCACCGTGCCGTCCATCGACAC
>JBCKNC010000176.1:0-2191 GCA_038902915.1 Polaromonas sp. | reverse complement strand
TTTTTTGTCCGCCGCAAGGGCGACATCCAGATTGTGTTGCTCGGCTACAAGGTGCCGTCGAGTTTGCATCCAGACAGCAACGCGGTGGACTTTATCAACTTCACGCTCACCAATTCACCAACCGGACGATTGCACAAGGCGTTGGTGGAAACCGGCAAAGCGACGCAAATCATCGGCTTTCCGTATCCGGGCGCGGATGGCGGTTTGCATTTGATCGGCGCGCTGGTCAAAAAAGGCGAGCCGTTTGAAACGGTGCAAGCCGAGATGACCAAAATCGTCGAAGAATTTTTCAAGAACCCGCCGACGGCCGAAGAAATGGAGCGGGTTCGCAAAAATGTCGCCAACAACGCCGAGCGCACGCTGAATAACCATGAGCGCATCGGCGTTGAACTTTCGGAGTCGATTGCCCTGGGCGACTGGCGAATGTTTTTCCATGATCGCGACGATGCGCAGAAAGTGACCATCGATCAGGTCAAAGCCGCCGCGGCGAAATACTACAAGCGCGATAACCGCATCGTCGGTGTGTTCCAGCCGGAAGACGCGCCGCAGCGCGCCGACATTCCTGCGTCGCCCACCGCCGCTGAAGTGCTGAAAGACTTCAAGGGCAAGCAAACGCTGTCAGAGGCTGAAGCGTTTGATCCATCGAACGCCAATATCGACAAACGAACCAAGATTGTCGACGTCGGCGGCATGAAGGTCGCGCTGCTGTCGAAGAAAAACCGTGGTGAGCAGGTGAATGTCACGGTACGCTTTCGCTCGGGAGACGAGAAATCTCTATTCGGAAAATCGGCGTTGAGTCAAATGACCGGTGGCATGTTGTCGCGTGGCAGTACGAAATTCACGCGAGCGCAACTGGCGGACGAGTTTGAGAAACTGAAAGTGCAAGGCGGCGTGACCGGTCTCGGTGCGAGCATGCAAACCACCAAGCCGAATCTGGTGGCTGCCCTCAAGCTCGCCGCGCACGTGATGCGTGCGCCATCTTTCCCAGAGAGCGAGTTCGAGCAGCTCAAAAAGCAAAGTCTGGCTGGCATTGAATCGCAAAAGAGCGAACCGCAGGCGCTGGCGTCGGTGGCGCTCGGCAAACACTTCAATATTTTCCCGAAGGGCGATCCGCGCTATGCGCGCTCGCTGGAGGAAGCAGAAGCGGACGTCAAGGCGGTGACCTTGCAACAGGTCAAGGACTACCACAAGCAGTTCTACGCGGCAGAAAAAAGTGAGATCGCGGTGGTCGGCGATTTCGACGAGGCCGCGGTCGTCGCCGCCATTCGCGAAGCATTCGGTGACTGGAAGGGCGGTGTGCCGTATGTGCGTCTATCAAACCCGTTTGCTGACATTGCACCGGCGGCCAAAGCCATTGAAACGCCAGACAAAGAAAGCGCGATGTTCCTGGCGCGACTCAATATCAATATGCGCGACGATGCGCCGGACTATGCCGCGTTGGTCATCGCCAACTACATCATGGGCGGCGGCGCTGGTTTTGATTCACGTCTGGTCGCACGCATTCGCGTCAAAGACGGGTTGAGCTATGGCGTGGGTTCGCAGCTTAGTGTCAGTTCCACCGACAACGGCGCGTCGTGGTCGGCGTCTGCGATCGCTGCGCCACAGAACATTGAAAAAGTCGAGTCAGCCTTCAGAGACGAAGTGGCCAAGGCGTTGAAGGACGGCTTCATGGTCGCTGAACTCGTGGCCGCCAAGTCCGGGCTGTTACAGCAACGCCTGCAAAGCCGTGCGCAAGACGGCAGCCTCGCCGGTGGCCTCGCCAATAATCTGTATCTCGGGCGAAGTTACGCCTGGAGCGCGGCGCTCGAAGCCAAGATTGAGGCGTTGAAGATCGATGATGTTTCTGCCGCGTTTCGCAAGTACATCGATCCGGCCAAGCTTACGATTGTCAAAGCGGGCGACTTTGCCAAACTCGCGAAGCAGGCGGCGGCCAGTGAAGCAAAGAAGTAGCGGATGTCCGTCGCAACAGCAAAAGCCCGCCTTGAAGCGGGCTTTTTTCGGTGCGATGCACCGCAGCGAAATTGGCGTCTGACCCCAAAAACTCCCGACCGTCGCAGTCGGCGAGTCTGGTGTACTGGTGTAGCGGCCCAGCCTGAGCCGCAAGCCCAGTCCACATCGCGCTCCCCTGCGAGCTATTTGTGGGCCGCCCTGATCTTGTCGAAGGGCCTTATGCCTGTGACCAGTGGTTCGA
>JBCKNC010000175.1:0-2259 GCA_038902915.1 Polaromonas sp. | reverse complement strand
AGAGGCGGGCGCGACGAGGCAATCTGAGCTGTTGCCAAATCGTACTTATTGGCGTACTATTTAGCGCACTTATAACAACCCGATAGAGAGGACGAACTATGTCCAACCTGACTGCAAATGATTTAAAAACAAAAGGTGTTGCCGCCATCGAGGCCGTGCTGGCAGAGCGCCCAGAGGCCATCGTCTCGGTGCGCGGCAAAGACCGTTTCGTGGTGATGGAAATCGCGCAATACCACTACCTGCGCGAATGCGAACTGGAAGCGGCGCTGGCCGAAACGCGCGCCGACATTGCGGCGGGTCGCGCGGTTAAGGAATCGCCGGCGGCTCATGTTAAACGGGTGAAGAAAATCGCCGCATGACCTTCCAGCTTGTCTTCACTGCGCAATACAACAAACGCGCCGCGCGTTTTCTCAAGCGCCATGCCGGGCTTGAAAAACAATACCTCAAGACGCTGCAACTGCTGGAGTTGAACCCGCATCACCCCTCGCTGCGTTTGCATCCTTTAAGCGGCAGGTTACAGGGACTGCATTCCGTTTCGATCAATCTTTCTTACCGCATCACACTGGAACTGCTCATTCAGGATGAAGAGATCATCCCGGTGAACGTGGGCGATCATGATGTGGTGTATTAGGGACCCTCTGCTTGACGGGCCTGCCAAACACCTCTTCGCGCGCCACTCGGCTGACCGCGACGACCGCCGGGTGCGTCAGGCGGCGCTGCGTGGTGATGGCGTACAACTGCTCCCGCACCGTATCGATGGTGCCGAGGATTCGCACGCCGTACTGGGCGCGGACATAGTCTGCAATCGCCGTCGGCGCCACGAAGACGCCCGAGCCGGCCTGTCCGAAGGCCTTCAGCAAGGCGCTGTCGTCGAACTCGCCGACGACGTGCGGCCGGATGCGCTGCTCATCGAACCATTGCATGAGCCGGGGGCGCATCGCCATGTCCGCCCCAGGCAGCAGAAACGGTGCGTTGTCGAGGCACGCTGGGAAGGCCCCCGTCAGGGTGGCCGCTAGGTCCGGAGCGGCAAACACCGACAAGCCGCTTTCGCCGAGAAAGTGGCTGTAGCCGCGCACATTCACGCTGGCAGGCATGGCGCGGTCGGCGATGACCATGTCCAGCCGGTGCATGGCGAGTTCGGCCAGCAATGCATCCAGCGGCCCTTCGCGGCACACCAGCCGAACCGGTTCGTCTAGGTGCAGAGTCGGCTCCACCAGGCGGTATGCGACCGACTTGGGTATCACATCGGCGATGCCCACCTTGAACACCAGGGTTTTTTGCGCTGGCGGGTCGCGCAGCATGTCCAGCAGCTCGTCGCCGAGCGTGAAGATCTCGTCGGCATAACTGAGCGTGCGCCGCCCGGTCTCGGTCAGCTCCAAGCGTCGCCCGACACGCTGGAACAACTGGACTCCCAGCACTTGCTCCAGCGTCGTCAACTGACCGCTGATTGACTGCGGCGTCAGGTGCAGTTGCTCAGCAGCCCGGGCGATGCTGCCGGTCTTGGCCACCACCCAGAAATAGCGCAGATGCTTGAAATTGATCGTGATCATCGTGCGGGCTGTTCATCCAAAAATTCGATGTATCTATCAATTATATTCAACTAGTTCGATGAATGTATTTGAGCCAAACTCCTGTGTATCTGTTCATGAGCCTGCTGACTTGCTGGGCTTCATGAACAGCAACGACTGATGTCGGCGCAACACAATCACTGAAAGTTCTACGTGCAAGATATCGCTTTCGCTACCAGCCCGATGTGGGCTGGCTTCATCGCTTTCGTGCTGGCCATGCTGGCGCTCGACCTGTTTGTGCTCGGCGGCAACAAGGCGCACCGCGTCTCAGTCAAGGAGGCCGGGGCCTGGGTGGTCGTCTGGGTCATGCTGGCGCTGTCCTTCGGCGCGCTGCTGTGGTGGTACCTGGACGGCACCCTCGGCCGCGAAATTGCCAACCGCAAGGCGCTCGAGTTCCTCACTGGCTACCTGATCGAGCAATCGCTGTCGGTGGACAACATGTTCGTCTTCGTGATGATCTTCACCTACTTCGCCGTGCCGCCCGAACTGCAGCGGCGCGTATTGTTGTACGGCGTGCTGGGTGCGATCATTATGCGTGCCGGCATGATCCTCGCCGGCGTGTGGCTGGTGAAGGAGTTCGCGTGGATCCTCTACGCCTTCGGCGCCTTCCTGGTGATCACTGGTATCAAAATGCTGGTGTTTGCCGACAAGAAGCCCGACCTCGAACGCAACCCGCTGCTGCGCTGGCTGC
>JBCKNC010000174.1:0-2282 GCA_038902915.1 Polaromonas sp. | reverse complement strand
TAAAAACACTTTCAAAAACAGTAACTACATGTTAAAGCTGCCGGAAGGTTGGCTCACGCGGCAGACGAAAAGCGATTTGGCTCTTTGGCTTCCTGCACAGCCCACACGATCAGGATAATCCATCCAATTATTGGAATGAGCCAGAGCAGAAGAAACCATCCGCTTCTATCGGTGTCGTGTAATCGTCGTGCCCCGACTGCCAGAGACGGAAGCAGAACCCCCAATGAAAATAACACTGACAATGTTTCACTTACCACGCCTGACGCCATCGACGCGAGAATTGTAAAAAGAAAGAACCACCAGTACTCTGACCGAGAGGCACGCCCGTCAAAAGTCGCATATTTTGAGAAGCATCTGCTAATAGATTCACTGAACGTCATTTGTCATCTTTCTTTTCAAGTTTATTCGTACAACATAAATGTAGTTACTTCGGCATTAATAGAGCCAATATCATGTGGGCTGAGCGCCTAACAATCAGCGTTTAGCCGCCGCGCCGTAAAGCCAGCACAAGGCGAAGACATCAATCGCGGCAGATAAACCATGTTGGACTGAACCGCCTGTGGGGCGATCGTGTTGCGGTGGTTGAACTATAAGGGGATTTGATTCAACCGCCCGACAGGTTGATCACGGCTACTAAACATCCACATCATAAGGATTCATCGGCACAGGGTGTTTTTCAGCCTCACCATCTACTTCGCCCTGCAACCAAACTACAGCGCAGTTTTGAGATTGACTGGATACCGAGATTGGAACTATGGTCCCGTCACTAATCTTTCTTCCCCATTTCGTCGAAGTGGCTTGCCACCGTAACACTCCACCGTCCGGGAACCTTGGTTTTTGGCCCCCCAAGGGGAAATACTTTTCGAGTTTATACACCTTCTCCGCACTGGCAGCATC
This sequence comes from Polaromonas sp., assembly GCA_038902915.1. Classification (GTDB taxonomy): domain Bacteria; phylum Pseudomonadota; class Gammaproteobacteria; order Burkholderiales; family Burkholderiaceae_C; genus Polaromonas. The sequence continues at coordinate 1,385 of JBCKNC010000174.1, read as the reverse complement.
GAGTTCCTTGCGAGCCTGCAAGTAAAAAGCATCCATTGTTCTTCTGCGAAGCTCACACCAATCCAGTTCGAGTTTGTCATCCTCCTCGTCCCATGCGCGCTCACATTCCTTATGCTCTTTTTGCCCATCATCAACTGACTTGTCTGGGTGATAGTTGGGGCGCAAAAGTCGTTTCTTGAGTTCTGCCAATTTTTCCATACGACGGAACAGAAGAACCTCTTCTGGCAGTATCCCCAACTTAACGTCTGAGTTGCTGCCTGATGCTCCCCGATGCAAACGCTGGCGGACAAGGCGACTGAGGACGGGGTCTGGTGGGACACCCGGCAGGAAGATGGAGCCTGATGCTTCCCGATACAAAGTCCGGCGGACCACATGCTCGTTTTCGCGACCAATTGACACCAATTTTTCTTGCATTTCCATGCCACTTTGGCGGCGCTCCTCTGCCTCCTTGTTTTTCTTTTCCTGAAGCCATTCGTCGTGCGGCTTTATTGTTCCGTCGGGACTACGGGTTTTTAACCACTCGTCAATTTCCGAGTTTCCCAGTTTCTTTGGCGTTTGCCTTCTTGAAGTGTCCCGGAAAACGCCGCGAACACTCAGGACGAGGAGTATCAGGACGATTAAAGCGACAACTACTTCCATACCGTTACTAGAATTTGAAAGTATGAATCATAGGTGCCATTGTTATGTTTATAGGGGCTCGGTGTCCACCCCGACCTGCTCCAGCATCTTGTCGATGTCTGCGCTGTAGGTGATAAAGGCGATGATGCGCATGGGGCCGCCGCAGTGCCGGCACAGCAGCGGGAACACTTCGTAGATGCGGGCAATCAGCGCGGCCCAAAGGTAGTGTGCCGCAGAGCGCGGTTTGGGCTTGGCTTCAGGTTCAGAATAATTGAAGTCTGAACCTAATTTTCTTCCAACATCGCCAGCATCCGGCCAGGCTCGGGCTGGTCGCGCTGCGCTCCAGTGAGTTTTTTCGGCAAACAACTTCGTGCAGCCAGCGGCGGCAAGCTGGGGTTCTGGGAGCAATGGAACAGTCAATCGACTTAAGCCACCCCAAACCGCTCCTTCAAACGCCCCACAGTGCTGCGCCACTTTGGCGTGGTCGGCTTGCAAACAGTATTCTGGTTGCCAAAGAAGCCAATCTCTTGCACAGCCTGGTCCAATGAAACCGCCTTCGACCATTCCACCGGTACGAACCATTCGCTGCGCTCAGGGTCGTTGACAAACTCTCGGTGGTAGTCGCCTTGCGTCAATACATCCAGAGCCAGCCGAATGACCTAATTGACCCGGGAAGTCTACCTAGTGGGGAAGACCCTGATTACAGCCCTGAAACCGACCACTACTCTGACCCGCAAGCGGTTCGTGAGGAGGCGCTTGCCATCGCA
>JBCKNC010000173.1:0-2307 GCA_038902915.1 Polaromonas sp. | reverse complement strand
TTCTATTTTGTTGTTCTTGTGCGTAGGCAGGCGAGCCAGCACATCTTTCAGATAAGCATACGGGTCATGCCCATTGAGCTTGGCGCTCTGAATCAAACTCATGACCGCAGCGGCACGTTGCCCCGCCCTGAGTGAGCCGGCGAATAACCAATTGTTTCTGCCGATGGCAATCGGGCGAATCTGATTCTCGATCCAGTTGTTGTCGATCGGTAATTGCCCATCATCGAGAAACCGGCTCAGGGCAGTCCAGCGCTTCAGACTGTAATCGAGTGCTTTGGCCGTGGCCGATCCGTCCGTGATCTGTCGGCGCTGCAGCAGCATCCACTGGTGAAACGCTTGGGCCAGTGGTTTTGATTTTGTTTGTCGGATTTGCAGTCGCTCTTCAAAGCCCAGATGCTTGACCTCCCGTTCAACGTCGTACAGTTGTCCAATGTACGCACAAGCCTGCGCTGCAATCTGACTCTTGTTACTGACATGCAGGTCAAAAAATTTACGTCGCGCATGCGCCAGACATCCGACCTCGGTCATGCCGCCGGCAAAGCTGGCTTTGTAGCCACTGAAATCGTCGCAAACCAGTGACCCCTTCCATTGGCCAAGGAAGGTTCGACAATGCTCACCGGCTCGGGTTTCGCAGAAGTCATAAACCACGGCTTTCAAATTCTCAAAGGCCCCCGGTGCATAAGCCCACAGGTACGCCCGGTGTGTCTTCTTGTTGCCAGGCTTGAGCATGGCCACCGGTGTCTCGTCGGCATGCAGCACCGCATGGCTCAACATGGTCTCTTTCAAGGCATCGACCAACGGCTGCAACTGCACGCCGCAAACACCAACCCATGCGCTAAGCGTAGAGCGTGGGATTGCATAGCCTGAGCGTGCAAAGATGGCCTCTTGCCGATACAGCGGCAGGTGATCCGAATACTTGGCCACCAGCACCTGGGCCAGCAAGCCCGAAGTCGGGATGCCTTTGTCGATGATCTGCGCAGGAACTGGTGCCTGGATCAAGGTCTCGCACTTGGCGCAAGCCCACTTGCCACGGATGTGCCGCTCTACCGTGAACACGCCGGGCGTGTAGTCCAGCTTCTCGCTGACGTCCTCGCCGATGCGCTTGAGTTGGCAGCCACAGTGGCAGGTTGTGGAGTCCGGGTCGTGACGAACTTCTACGCGGGGCAGCTCTGCGGGCAGGCTTGCGCGCTTGGGTTGTTGGCGGGGTTCTTTGTCGCTCTTTGCTGCCGGCGCCAAGTTCTCCAGCTCTTGCTCAATGGCTGCGATATCCGCTTCAATGGTCTCGTCGAGCAAACTGACCTGGCCCGCATCGAGTAGCTCGCGGCTGCGGCCGAACTTCCAGCGCTTCAAGACCGCCATCTCGTGCGTGAGCTGGTCGATCTTGGCCTGGCGGTAAATGATCTCGCGCTCTTTGCGTTGCAGCTCCTGGTCTTTGTTGGCGATGGTTTGAGCGTGTTGCTGGCTTTGGTGCGCGATCTTTGCAATCAAATCCCTGGCCAATTGGCGCAGCTGCTCGGCGTTCAAATGTGTCAGTGATTCTTGGGTTGCGAGCATGAAACATAGTGTCCCAGAGTTCCGTATTTCTGCCAATAATCGCATCCCCTAATTGACTTAAAAATGATAGCAACGCCAGAATCAAACCACGGTAATAATTCCGCCTTCGCCAATGCGCGTCCAAGGCAAACCCAGCACCAATGCGTCCAATTGAGGGCGGCTCAAACTTGACCGATCTGCGGCGCTCCCGCTCGGCCAGACGAAGTGGCCTTGGTGCAGTCGCCTAGCTGCCAGCCAGATGCCAATGCCGTCATGCACCAGCACCTTCATGCGGTTGGCACGTCGGTTGGCAAAGAGGTAGGCTGTGTGCGGGTAGGCTGCACCGAAGACTTCAACGACTCGGGCCAGGGCGGTGTCGGTGCCGGCGCGCATGTCCATCGGTGCGGTGGCTAGCCATACGGCATCGATACGAATCATCGCAGCCACTCGCGCAGCCAGGCGGTGCAGTCCGAGGCGGCAGCAACGGGCCAGCTTATGTTCATCGTCACAGCGCCCCGGCGCAACTCCATGTGAATGTCCGGCTGCATGGGCACTGCCTGCTGTGCCGCGGGCAAGGCCAGCGCGATGAATTCAGGCCGCCCAGACGTCTGCCGCGCGCTTAGCGCTTGCAGCTCGCGCGCCTGGCGGCGCCACTTGTGTACGAGATTGGCGTTCAGGCCGTGGGCCAGCGCAATGCCTGCTACCGATGCGCCTGCCTGGGCGCATTGGCTCAGAACCTTTGCTCTGAGTTCGTCGCTGTGGCGTCGCCGGGGG
>JBCKNC010000172.1:0-2363 GCA_038902915.1 Polaromonas sp. | reverse complement strand
ATGCCGATAATGTTGGCCCTGGATACGCTGTAGAGCCTCGCCATTGCGCTCACAGTCTCACCACGGCCTAACTTATCAAGAATTGCTTGACGCTGCTCTGGTGACGTTTTTCTGGGTCGGCCCAGTTGCTTTCCTTCGGCCTTTGCCCGTTGCAGCCCAGCCTGTGTACGTTCCACCAAAAGATCACGCTCCATTTCGGCAACTGCTGCCAGCATGGTGAGCAACAATTTACCGGCGGCAGAAGTCAGGTCTGTGTTGCCAAGTTGCAGGACGATCACCTTCACTTTGCGTTCACCGAGCAGTCGGATCGTCTGCATCACATCAATGGCATCCCGGCCAAGGCGGTCGAGCTTGGACACCAATAGAGTTTCACCCTTGCGAATCTTGGTCAGCAGTCTCCCAAACTCTGGCCGCTGCTTGGCGCATGTCTTGCCGCTGATTCCTTCGTCGGCGAACCAGTATTCGTCGTCAATCGTGAAACCCGCCTGGGCAAGTTCAAGGCGTTGGTTCACAGTAGTCTGTTGAGTGGTGGAAACCCGGCCGTAGGCGAAAACTGCTGACATATCGATTCCTTATGGTGTTGGAAAACGGTGTCAGAATAACCTAATTGTTAGATAAAGTAAAAGCTAATTTACTAACATCATGCAAAGAGGAAATGGCAGGTGTTGGAAAACGGTCGATTTCTACCAGGTGGTGGTGTTGACTCCTGCCGATCAGGATCGGACACCGAAGATGTGATGAAACGGCGCCGTAGGTTGGCAGGTTCTGGTTCTATCCCCGACCTTCAGCGACTGTAGCGCAGCTTCCGATAAAAGCCATGCGAGTGCGGGATTGAAAATCCTTGTGTCGGTGGTTCGATTCCGCTCCAGGCCACCAGTATGTTTTTTGAAGCCCGTCCATCGTGATGGGCTTTTTTGTTAGCGTAGCGCTGGCGGATTGGGCGCATTGGGCAGACTCGGTTCAGCAGGAGTTCGGTGAGCTTGGGTGGCTGTGCCCGCAGCCCAGCTTTGCATGTCGTTTGTGCCGGTGGGCAGAAAAACCTTGGAAATTCAGATGCCGACACGTCCTTCGAACGAGTTGGACAAGATGTTCTTCACGCCGGCGACGGTGTTCAGCGCTTCTTCCAAGGGCTTGGTCAGGTCGGCCTCGACCTGTTCGGGCGAGGCGCCCGGGTATTGCACCTCCATCCAGATGCCGGGGATCTGAATGTCGGGCATTTGCTCCACGCCCAGGCGGTTGTAGGAGATGATGCCGAGCAGCATCAGCGCCAGCATGACCATGGTGGTGAAGACGGGCTGGTTGATACTGGTTTTAGTGATCCACATGGCGCTTTCTCAGTTCAGGTCGGTTCAGGCGGGATCAGGCGGGTTTGGCCGTGGCCGGGGCGGCGGGCGCGACCGGTGCCGTGCGCAGCTTGGCGGGCGCACCGACCTTGAGGCCGTTCATGCGGATGCGCACCACCGGCAAGCCCGCATTCAGCCCGCTCAGGACCTCCACCATTCCGCTGCTCTCGTCCTTCAGGCCCAAGCTGACGGCGCGTTTGGCCAGCTTGCCGTCGTCCAGCGCCCAGACATAGGACTGACCGGCTTCCTCGAACACCGCGCTGCTCGGAATCACAGTCACCGCCTTGGACTGCGATAGCGTTACCGTGCCATCGGCAAACATGCCACCGCGCAAGCTGCCGTCGCTGTTGCGCACCGAGACAAACAGCTTGATCGAGCGTGAAGCCGCTTCGGCAATCGGGTTGATGCGCTCGACCCGGCCCTCGAATTGGCGCTCACCAAAGCCCTCAACTTGAAAGCGCACGGCCTGGCCAATCGCCAGGCTGGCCACGTCCGAGGCCGGCACCGTGGCCTCTAACTCCAGCCGCGACAAATCCACAATGTTGACGATGGGGCCATCGGGCGTGACGCGCTCGCCGGGATTGACGAAGCGCTTGGCGACCCGACCCGAAATCGGCGCGCGCACCACCGCGTCTTCAATCGCCTTTTTGGCCAACTTGACCTGCGCATCGGACCACTGCACCGCCGCTTCGCTGCCCTGGAAAGTGCTTTGGGTTTGGTCGTAGGCACTCTGCGAAATGAAATTTTGTTTGAGCAAAGCCTGATTCGTGTCGCGGTTGCGCTCGGCAATGCTCAGGCGCGAGCGCCGCTCGGTCTGCTCGGCTTGCGCGGCTTCCAAGCGCGAGCGAGCGTCGGTGGTGTCAATCTCGGCCAGCACATCGCCTTTTTGAACTGACTCGCCTTCGCGCACCAACACGCTGCGAATTTCCCCGGCGACGGTGGACTTGACCAGCGCCTGCGTCAGCGGCGCCAGCGAGCCCGACAAGGCCACCGTGCGCGCCAATGGCTGGACCTGCACCA
>JBCKNC010000171.1:0-2452 GCA_038902915.1 Polaromonas sp. | reverse complement strand
CTTCGTGCAGGCGAGAGCGGTGTTGCGGTGCAGTTGCAAGACGGGTTCGATGGTCTCGGCAACGTCCCTTTGGTAGCCCCCGGCAAGGTTCCAGACCAACGGATGGCCCTTGAGTGCGCGAAAGACCGCCAGATCACGCTTGAGCATTTCGCGTGTGGTTAGCAGTCCCCCCAGCGGGTCGTTGATATGGGGGTCGGCACTGGCCTGATAGATCACCAGGTCTGCGCCTGCGCTTTGCGTCAAGGCCTCATTCAACCAAGCCTCAAAATGGCTGCCATCTGGCCCCGCGTCCTTTCGATTTTGAAAGTGTTGCCCCATGGTGTGATGGATTATCCGGTCTTGCAAACCTAGCCGGGCAATGATGTCATCGGTGCCATTACCGTAATGCACATCGCAATCGAGAATGGCAACCCGCCGAACCAGCCCAAGGTCCAGCAATTTCACTGCGGTGACCATCAAGCGAGCCGACACCAACATTTGCGCTCCAGCGCACTGGCTGACACTTGCGAAGCACTGGCTATGTACTCCTCAGCACTTGCGCGTGGTGAAGCCGAACCGCGCGCACTGACCAACGCTACAACGCTTGCAAACGGAAAGCGGTGATGTCGGTCGGGCTGAACCGCAGCGCTTAGTGCCGTAGGCGCGTAGAGCGCGTAGGGGCAGAACGGCTGGCATGACCGCGCTTGGTGGATGTGGCACTTCCTCTCGCAGGCGGCAACGTGTCTCCTGGCCGGGGCGGTATTCCGCCGTGGCCTCTGACTGTCGTTACAGCGCTAGCAAACGGAAAGTGGTGATGTTGGGTGCAGTGCCCACAGCGCGAAGCGCATTCAATCGGCAATGTGCCCAGCATGACCGCGATGGTGGTGGGCAGTGCTACGGCCGGTATTTACATGCGAGGGTGTGGACGCTATGCCGGATTGGGATATGGCAAACCAAACACCGCCGCACTATCCCGAAGATCAGCGCACAGTGTGGTGAACCTGCAATGGGTGGCGAAGGCCGCGCCGGGGTAGGGCTGTATCCATGGGTAGCGCGGTGCGTGGTTTGCGATGATGGGGCGCAAATTCTTGGGCAATCAGCCGGCGACTGAGGGTTAGCATGGTTTCTGAGGCTGATTTTTTGTGCTACACGTGGCCTCATGCGGTTGAATTTCCTTAACGAATAAACCAACCGAAAAGCAAAGCACTATGTCAGTTCAAGCCCTGTACCAACAAAAGCGGGGCGCTGCTGCAGATGCCATCGATCAGCTAAGAAACGGCGACTGCATCATCGTCCCGACCGGCGTCGGCGAGCCCCCCACCTTGCTCACCGCGTTGTCGGAGCAGCGGCTGCGCTTTGTCGATGTCAAGGTCGCACAGCTACTCGCTGTTCGCAAGTACGGCTATATCGATCCGCAAACCGTGGCACATGTGCGCCATGTGGCGTTCTTCTTTGGCGCAGCCACCCGCGCTGGCGGCCAGGATGGGTGGATTGACTTCATTCCGTGCTGTTTCTCCGACATTCCCAGCATGATCGAGCGCAATCAGATCCCGGCTGACGTCGTCTTTTCGATGGCTTCTCCGATGGACTCGCAGGGTTATCTTTCGCTCAGTCTGGGGGCCGACTACACGATGGCGGCGCTGGCGAAGGCGCGCGCCGTGGTGCTGGAGGTGAACCCGAACGTGCCTTTCGCGCACGGCAATTGTCACGTGCATATTTCGCAGGTGACGGCGCTGGTGGAAAACAGCGACCCGGTGATGGAGGTTGGTTTACCGAAGATCGGGCCGGTGCAGGTGGCGATCGGGAAATATGTGGCCGACATGATCGAAGACGGCTCGACGCTGCAGATCGGCTACGGCGGTATCCCGGATGCGGTGGTCATGCAACTCACTGCCAAGCACGACCTGGGCATTCATACCGAGATGATCGGCGACGGCATCTTGACGCTGATTGAAAGCGGCGCCGTGACCAACCGCAAGAAGAGCTATCTGCCGGGCAAGATGGTCGCCACTTTTGCGCTCGGCTCGAAAAAGCTGTACCAGTTCATGGAGCGCAACCCGGCGCTAGAAATGCACCCGGTCGACTTTACCAACGACCCCCATCTGGCGGCACAAAACGACAAGCTGGTGGCCATCAATGCCACGCTGCAAATCGACCTGCTCGGTCAATGCGGCTCCGAGAGTCTCGGCCACCTGCCCTATTCCGGCACCGGCGGTCAGGTTGATTTCGTCCGCGCTGCGAATCGCTCGCGCGGCGGCAAGGCATTCATCGTGCTGCCCTCTACCGCGCGCAGCGACAGCATTTCGCGCATCGTGCCCGCACTGTCACCAGGCACCCACCTGACCACCAGCAAGAATGACATCAACTATGTGGTGACCGAATTCGGTGTTGCGCAACTGCGCGGCAAGTCGGCCAAACAGCGGGTCCAGGAAATGATCGCCATTGCCCACCCGGATTTCCGCCCCGAGCTCAC
>JBCKNC010000170.1:0-2468 GCA_038902915.1 Polaromonas sp. | reverse complement strand
CAGGCCATGCTGATGTCCCAAGGGGAGGTTTCCATCATGTACGCGAATCCCCTGGTAGGAAGCATCACAACGCTGGCCTTGCTCCTGTTGCTGTGGCCGCTGATTTCGCGCGTGCTCAACAAGCTCCGTCCCGCCAAGCCAGACGAATTCTCCGCTGAGCGGCCTGTCGATTAAAAATCCCCGCCCCAAGGGGCGGGGATTTTACCCAATAAGTTCCGTTAATTTGCAAGCACTACACAGCCTGCCGCGCCCGGGCCGGGCGGGTGGTGAGTCAAATCTTGCCGCGTTGCTTCAGGCGGCTCAGGGTCTCAGCGGACAAATTCAGGTAAGAGGCCAGCTCTTTCTTGGGAATGCGGTCAAGCAGCTCCGGGTGTTTGCGTAAAAAGCGGTGAACCCGTCCCGGTGCATCGAGCAGGTGCAGCGTAATGGTGTGCGCCATGATTTCGCTCATCAGGCTCATCACGTAGTACTCGAATGCTTTCTTGATCTCCGGATGCCGCTCCATGAAGGCAACCCACTCCTGCAGGGGAAGCTTGGCGACCCGCGCCTTGGTGACGCAAACAATGCTGTACGGCGTGGGCGTTTTCAGACACCACGCTGCATAGCTGGTTTCCATGTCGCGCTCATCCGCAAACCGCAGGATCATTTCCTTGGCTTGGCTGTTCGTGACCACCCGCTTCAGAATTCCGTCAAGAACGAAGTACTGCTCCATCTCATGCACGCCCTGGTGCAGCAAAAAATCGCCTTTATGACAATCAACCACGAACAGGTGCGGTTCGAGTTCGGCGCTCTGGCTCTCACTCATGCCTTTCAGCAAAACGTTTTGCCTGAGCTGGACACGAATGATGTTTTTTTCCGGAGAATTTTCAACTGACGACATGATTGGACATAGGTGAGAAAAATTAACCATAAAACCGCGGCTAATGTCTCGAAAATTGACCTTGGTCAAGGACGGCACCCGAATCGATACCTATGATACCTCGACGGTGCAAATGATCCATCCGGGGCACACGAACGAGGCAGCGAAATCCACCGTCGGAGGCCTTGATCGCGTGCTCCTTGGGTCAACGTTTTTTTCTGGGGCGCCCGATACTGCCAGCCGCGTTGCTTAACCTTTATCGAAATCAAACGAAGAGGCATTTCATCATGACAAACGACACTCAATCACCAGCACTGACCGACGGGTTTCATCTCGTCATCGACGCGCTGAAACTCAACGGGATCGACACCATTTTCTGTGTGCCCGGCATTCCCATCACGGATCTCACGCGCATGTCACAAGCCGAAGGCATACGGATCATTTCGTTCCGCCACGAGCAGCACGCCGGCAACGCAGCGGCGGCCGCAGGTTTTCTGACTCAGAAACCCGGTATTTGCCTGACGGTATCCGCCCCCGGCTTTCTCAACGGCCTGACCGCGCTGGCCAATGCGACCACCAACTGCTTCCCGATGATCCTGATCAGTGGCTCGAGCGAGCGCGAAATCGTCGATCTGCAGCAGGGCGATTACGAAGAAATGGATCAGCTCGCCATCGCCAAGCCCCTGTGCAAGGCGGCCTTCCGCGTGCTCCGTGCCGAAGACATCGGCGTTGGCATCGCGCGTGCCATCCGTGCTGCTTTGTCAGGCCGGCCGGGCGGCGTCTATCTTGACTTGCCTGCAAAATTGTTTGCGCAGACCATGGACGCCGAAGCCGGCAAGAAGTCGCTGATCAAGGTCGTCGATCCGGCCCCGCGCCAGATTCCGGCACCGGATTCGGTCCAGCGCGCGCTCGAGCTGCTCAAAGGCGCCAAACGCCCGCTCATCCTTCTTGGCAAAGGCGCTGCCTACGCCCAGGCCGACGCCGATATTCGCGCGTTCGTTGAAAAAACCGGCATCCCCTATCTGCCGATGTCCATGGCCAAGGGACTGCTGCCCGACACCCATGAGCAATCGGCCGCTGCCGCCCGCTCTTATGTGCTGGCTGAGGCTGATGTGGTGGTGGTGGTCGGTGCGCGCTTGAACTGGTTGCTGTCGCACGGCAAGGGGAAAACTTGGGGTGGCCCAAAGCAGTTCATCCAGATCGACATCGCACCGACCGAAATCGACAGCAACGTGGCCATCGCGGCACCGTTGATCGGCGACATCGGCTCCTGCGTGTCGGCGCTGCTGGCCGCCATGGGGACGAACTGGGCCAAGCCGCCCGCCGATTGGACCGACTCAGTCTTCGAGCGCCGGGACAAAAACCTGCTCAAGATGGCGGCCACGCTGGAGCTCAATCCCTCGCCAATGAACTACCACAGCGCGCTGAATGTGATCCGCAACATGGTGAAGGCGCGCCCGGATGCCATCGTTGTCAACGAAGGCGCCAACACACTGGACTTCGCCCGAAGCATTGTTGATATGTACGAGCCGCGCAAGCGGCTGGACGTCGGCACCTGGGGAATCATGGGCATCGGCATGGGCTATGCCGTGGCTGCGGCAGTGGTCAC
>JBCKNC010000169.1:0-2479 GCA_038902915.1 Polaromonas sp. | reverse complement strand
GCGCGAAGTAGAACACTACAACCTGCAGGCGATCATCGCTGTTGGCTTCAAGATTGAAAACGAGCGCGCCGTCCAATTCCGCAAGTGGGCTAATCAAATCGTGAAGGATTCCCATGACCATGTCGGACTGGGAAGAGCGCTTGGGCGGATTTTTGAAACTATGGGATCGCGAAATTCTTCAGGATGCAGGCAAGGTCTCAGCGGAACTTGCCAAGGTTCACGCCGAAAGCGAATTCGAGAAATACCGCATCGTGCAGGATCGCTTGTTTGAGAGTGATTTTGACAGGCTGGTCAATCAGCTTGCTCCGGACAAAAAGCCGGATAACGACGAGGTGTAACGAATGGCCACCAAGAAAACCACACCGTCGTGGAGCGACGTTAAAACCACGCTGACCGACTTCGACCGCGCCGGTCTGATCGGGCTCGTGCAAGACCTGTACGCCGCCAGCAAGGACAACCAAACCTTCTTGCACGCCCGTTTTGCGCTAGGCGATGATGTACTTAAGCCCTACAAGGCGATCATTGCCCGCTGGCTGTGGCCTGATATGTTCAAACAGCAGGACACCTCGGTCGCGAAGGCAAAAAAGGCTCTTTCTGATTACAAGAAGGCCGTTGGGCAGCCGGAAGAACTTGCCGAATTGATGGTGTTCTATTGTGAGCAAGCGTCCGGTTTCAGCGATGATGTTGCCTTGCAGGATGAAGGCTATTTCGATGCGCTGGTTCGCATGTTTGAACAGGCGGCAAAACAGGTTCGCAGCCTGTCTTCTGACCAACACGATGCGTTCGGCGCACGCCTTGCTGCCGCGTGCCAGCATTGCCGCGACTTGGGCTATGGCGTTTACGACGATGTGTGCGACATTCTTGCAGAACATGGATTCGCAATCTGAACGCGCAGCAGTGTCGTCGTTACAGGCCGAAAATACCCGCCTGATCGCGCTACTGGAATCCCACCGCATCGAATGGTACGCATGTGGGACAAACGCCAGCGTGGTTACCGGGCGATGGGCTACCGGGTTTCGGCCACCGTCGTCAGCGATAATCTTGACTTCGACGCGGCGCTGCCAGACGCGGCATGAGTTTTTGGGGTCAGAGCCCAAATTCGCCGAGCCTACGGCTCGCCCGGAGGGCGCGGTGCGATGCACCGCAGCGAAATTGGTGTCTGACCCCAATAACTCTGAAATGAAGACCAAAGTACGGCCATCCAGCCCTTTGCTAGCGGGCGCAGGCAGCTATTGAGTTGGCAGCGATTCTTCAAAACCACCAGAGATCCTTGCGTTCATGACAGAACACATACGCCTTGCCAAACGCCTTGCCGAAATGCTGCCGTGTTCGCGCCGCGAGGCCGAGCAGTACATCGCTGGCGGCTGGGTCACGGTCGATGGCGTGGTGGTTGAAGAGCCGCAGTTTCGGGTATCTGGCGAGCACATTGAACTGTCAAAAGATGCCAGCCTGCTGGCGTTGGCATCGGTGACCTTGCTGCTGCACAAACCCGCAGATAGGGATGCCTTGTCGGCTGCGGAGTTGTTGACCCCAGCGAATCACTCGGGCCAAGACCGCTCGGGTATCCGGCCCTTGAGAAAGCATTTCACCGGCATCGAGTTTTTAACACCACTTAGCGCGCCCGCCAGCGGCTTGCTGGTCTTCTCGCAAGACTGGCATGTTGCGCGCAAGCTGCGTGAAGATGCCAGCGTGATGGAGCATGAAGTGATTGTTGAGGTTGCAGGTAGCATCAAACCCGGCGGGCTGGAGCGGCTCAATCGCATCGATCACGGCTTTACATTTAACGGCATGTTGTTACCGCCTGCAAAAGTGAGCTGGCAAAGCGAGACCCGATTGCGCTTTGCGCTGAAAGGCGAAAGGCCGGGGCAGATTGCCTATTTTTGTGAGAGCGTCGGGCTACGCATTGAGGCGATGAAGCGGATTCGCATAGGCCGCGTGCCGATGAGCAGTTTGCAGCCCGGGCAATGGCGATATCTGTTGCCGAATGAACGCTTCTAACTACTTGCCCAGCACGCCGGTAAACACACCTGGGAAAACCCAGATTAAACTGGCCGTCATCAAAACATAGCGTGCAAATTTTCCTATCGCCATGTAGGCCACGCACGGCCAGAACGGAAACTTGAGCCAGCCCGCCACCGCACACAGCGGATCACCCACCGCCGGCAGCCAGGCCAGCAAGCAGGCTTTAGGCCCCAACTTTTGCAGCCAGCGCGTAACGCGGCCATGGTGTGACGTATGCGAATATTTGTCGACCATCTGGTGTGCGGCGTAGCCCATCCACCAGTTGAGCGCACCGCCCAGCGTGTTACCTGCGGTGGCTACCAGCACGACTGGCCAGAACATGGCGGGGTTTATTTTGACCAGCCCAAAAACCACAGGCTCTGAGCCCAGCGGCAGCAAGGTCGCTGAAATGAACGACACGATAAACACCGTACTCAGTCCGTATTCGGGAAGGGCCAGCAGTTCGATCAGGTGTTGT
>JBCKNC010000168.1:0-2558 GCA_038902915.1 Polaromonas sp. | reverse complement strand
TCTTGTTGTTGAGCTTGAGCACGCGGGTTTTGTTAATCGCGGTGGCAAAGGAAGCCATCGAAACTTTGTTCACCCGAGCGTGTCGAAACCAATCACAATATCCGGGTCGCTTGGGGATGATGCAAAGTTTTACCAAATCCGCGCCGAAAAACGAAGCATTGAGGAGTCAAAACCATGAGAGAGAGCGCAAGATACGCAAAAATTGTGGAGTGGTCTGAAGAAGACGAATGCTTTGTTGGTAGCTCCCCTGGGCTGGTCTACGGTGGTTGTCACGGAGCTGATGAAAAAGCAGTTTTTGGTGAACTGTGCCAAATCGTCGAAGAAGCCATTGCCATTTACCACCAAGATGGAAAGTCGCTTCCGCCATCAACCGCTGGTCGTGACTACGCCAACAAGATGCAGAACGTCGCATAAAACCACGTTAGAAGGAATAAAAGGGGTCAGACCCCTTTACATACGACGGCGGTTACGATGCTACGCATGAGAACAGCGAAGTTTCAAGGAACCGCCGGATACGTGACCCGTATGTCCGGTGGTGTGGGAGAGAGGGGCCGTGAGGCTTCTTCCTATCCCGATTGGGCGGCGTCGGTTCGGATGTCCTACCGTTTTTATCACCTAGGAGGAACCAATGGTTATACGAATGCAAAGAATAATGTCTATTTTGATCATTTTATTCGCACTCACTCTTCAAAGCTGTGGCGGAGGGAACGACGGCGGCACCGCGCCTTCGAGCGGGGCCACGGCGATCTTGGCGATCTCGGTGAGCGTCGGCAACAACCAAACGGCGACGGTCGGGACGGCGGTCGGGACGCTACCCGCCGTCCTCGTTGCGAATGCCACGGGATCGCCTGTCGCGGGCGTCGCGGTGACCTTCGCGGTCGCGTCGGGCGGAGGCTCGATCACCGGAGCGAGCGCAACGAGCAACGCGAATGGGATCGCGACGGTCGGCAGTTGGACTCTCGGCTTGACCGCCGGCGCGAATACGATGACTGCGACCTCGGCGGGGTTGGCCGGGTCGCCTGTCTTCTTCACAGCCACGGGCGCGGCACTCACCACCCTCCACGCCGCCGGCCTCAACGACACCGGCCAAACCCTGTGCTATGACAGCGCCGGTGTAACAATATCCTGCACCGTCGCCCCCGCGGCCGACGACGGCCGCTACGGGCGCGATGCCGCCGCCACCGCCGGAGTGCTGACCAAAATCGGCGCGGGCGTCGCCGGCTTCGACTTCACCAAAATCGCCAACAACGGCGGCGTTCTCGCCGCCGGCGCTACCCTCGGCGCCGCCGCCACCGACTGGGCCTGCACCCGCGACAACGTCACCGCCCTGACATGGGAAGTTAAAACCACTACCGCTACCGATCTGCGCTTTTCCGGCCACAGCTACACTTGGTACAACACCAATGGCGCGGAAAACGGCGGCAACACCGGTAGTGCGGGCGTGGTGAATACCTGCAACGGCACACTCCCCTCTAACCAGTGCAACACCCAGGCGTTCGTCGCCGCCGTCAGCACCGCCGCCCTGTGCGGCTACACCGACTGGCGCCTGCCCACCCCGCGCGAACTGAGAAGTATCGTGAATTATGGCGCAGGGAATTCGATGGATGCCACTTACTTCCTCAGCACTGCCAGGCCGAACTTTTGGTCGGCGTCGACCCATGCCCGCACTCCGGCCTACGCGTGGGTCGTCTCTTTCGGTGTTGATGACGGCGGCGGCGACGGCCACGCCCACGTTAAGACGAACGACGACCTCGCGCGCCTAGTTCGTGGCGGAGTGCAGTCCGCGCCGTCCCAGGGGGCCTGCACTGCGGGCAATCCCAACGCTAATGTGGTCGGATCCACGCCCAGCGCCGACTTCACCGACAACGGCAACGGCACGGTGACCCACGCCAAGACCGGCCTGATGTGGAAGCGGTGCGCCGAGGGCCTCTCGGGCGCGGGCTGCGCCACCGGAGCCGCTAACACCATGACCTGGAGCAATGCCCTCGCGGCCGCAGAGAGCGCTAGCTTTGCCGGATTCACTGATTGGCGCCTGCCTAACCTCAAGGAATTGCATTCCATCGTCGAAACCTGCGGCTACGACCCGGCCATCAACCAGAGCATATTCCCGGCTACGCCCGCGCCCGCATTCGGCTCGGTCTTTTGGTCAGCAACTTCCTCCGCCTCGGACCCGGCCAAAGCGGCGATCTTCGTTTTCGGAGGTGGTGGCAGCGTCCCCAACAATAAGGCGAGCCTCATGCACGCGCGCCTGGTTCGCGGCGAATAGTTCTTTGACTCTTTTGATTCCCAGCCTGATTCCACGCCCGACGCCTTCAGCTTCACCACCATCACCGGCGCGGCGCTCTCTGATCTTGCCCCCGAAAAACGGACTCCATAGCTGATGGTTAAATTCAGCAATAGGAGATCGAAAGATGAGCAAGAGAAAAGACGGACAACCCCGTGGCCAGTACACGACGGAGTTCAAGCTGGAAGCGTCTCGGTTAGTCAAGGACGGGCAATCAGCCACCGTGACAGCCAAGGTGCTTGGCATGCCCAAGCAGACATTGGACAACTGGGTG
>JBCKNC010000167.1:0-2674 GCA_038902915.1 Polaromonas sp. | reverse complement strand
CACGGTAAAGCCTCTGGCCTTTTCTGCAATCGCCGTGGTCGGTAGCGGCTTGTCGGAGCTGGCGCTGTCGTAGTCCACGCTGTTGGCGTCGAGGAACGCACGCACCACGTTGGTGTTGATGGCGAAGTTCACATTTTGCGGAATGTCGCCGGTGATCTTCACCATCTTGATCGCGTCCAGCTTGGACACCACCACGCCAATCAGGTTGCCTGCCGAGTCCAGCATCGGCCCTCCGCTGTTGCCGGGCTGCACCGGCGCGGTGATTTGCAGGTAGCGCGTATCGCCCCCCAGGCCCGACAGTGCTGAGGGTGCCGGTGGTCATGTTGAAGCCCGAGAGCAGGCCACGCAGCGGGAAACCGGCTACCGCCACCGGTTCGCCCACCGCCGCGCGCTGGAAGAAGGCCACGGGCGTGCCCATCATCGAAGGCTATGGCTTGACCGAAACCTCGCCGGTGGCGATCTCCAACCCGCTCAACAGCAGCGACTGGACCGGCAGCATCGGCCTGCCGATTCCGTCGACGCAGGTCACCATCCTCGACGAGCGCGGACAGGAACTCCCGTTTGGCGCGGTGGGCGAGATCTGCGTGCGCGGCCCGCAGGTGATGCCGCGCTACTGGAACCGGTCCGAGAGGAATCAAGGTTGATCATTATTCGGCCAATACCGCCCGAACTTTACTTTTGCTGCATTGTGCAGGGTCGGCCGGGGCTGGCAAACATAAGGACGGACCATTGCGATGAGACGGCGCGCGGGCAGGGTCGGATTGATTTTCCTATCTGTCATCCACGATGAGCCGTGCGCCGGTCACCGATCAGCCACGGACGAATTCGACGGCTTTCGGGACCATCACCAGGACGACCACACCGGTGTCGGTGGAGGCGTCGTTCTCGGTTCCGGGGGCGGAGTAGACGAAGTCTCCCGCCTGGTACCAGCGGTCCTCGACCCGCAACCGCCCCTCCAGGACGTAGACCTCCTCGCCGCCGGGGTGGACATGGCGGGGGAAGACGGCCTCCGCTTCCAACTTGAGCAGCACAGTCGAGCCACCCGTGGCGGCGTCCTTGCGAAGATACTTCACCTGGACGCCCGGGAGCTTGGTGGCCTCCCATTGCATTTTCGCCGACTCCACTACAACCTCGTCTGCCATGTTCTCTCCTTTTTTTCCTCGACGACCGCCCCTCCGGATCAGGGCGCATGTCGAAGCACGAGCGTCCGCGTCTCAGTGTATTCCTCGATCGATCAGTCTACACCTTCCCGGTCGGTTCCGGAACCCTCAGCCTTGTCCATACCCGTCCCTATGTGGACCAAAGACCGGGTTTGCTTCTAAAATGTAATTGCCCAGCCTCTTCTTGACTATCAGAAGCAAGCAACTGTTTTGTAAAAATTGATTGTGGAGAAAAAGTGCAGTTATTGCAATTGATCATCAGCGGCATCGCGCAAGGCTGCATCTACGGACTGATCGCGCTGGGTTTCGTTCTTATCTATAAGGCCACCGAAACAGTGAGCTTCGCCCAGGGCGAGCTGATGATGCTGGGCGCGTTCGGCGGGCTGGCCTGCATGACCCTGCTGGGTTTCCCGTTCTGGCTGGCGGTCCTCAGCACCATCGTCGGCATGGCATTGTTTGGTGTGCTGCTGGAGCGGCTGGTGATCCGGCCCATTCTCGGCCAGCCGGCGTTTTCGATTGTGATGCTGACCATCGGTGTCGGCTACACGGCGCGCGGCCTGATCACCATGATTCCCGGTATAGGCACCGAAACCCACACCCTGCCCGTGCCCTACAAGGACATGATCTGGAAGGTCGGCGGGGAGGCGAGCGGACAAGGCGCCCTGATCCTCAATGTCGAACAGATGGTCGTCATAGGCAGCACCGCCGTGTTGTGCCTGATGCTGTTTGCGCTTTTCAAGTACAGCAAGCTGGGCATCGCCATGCAGGCCGCGTCGCAAAACCAGTTGGCTGCGTATTACATGGGCATTCCGGTCAAGCGGCTGAACGGCCTGGTCTGGGGCCTGGCCGCGGCTGTGGCGGCCATTGCCGGCCTGCTGCTGGCGCCCATCACTTTTGTGCACGCCAACATGGGCTTCATCGGCCTGAAGGCTTTTTCTGCGGCGGTGGTGGGCGGCTTCGGCAGCCTGCCCGGCGCGATTGTGGGCGGCCTGGTCATCGGCATTGTTGAATCGCTGGCCGGTTTTTACGCGCCCGACGGTGTCAAGGACATCGCCGCCTATGTGCTCGTGCTGATCGTGCTGATGGTCAAACCCAACGGCCTGTTCGGCGAAAAACTCCGAAAAAAGGTTTAGACCAACATGCGATTTATCTTCAAGACCGACTACCGGCAGGACATCAAGCTTGCCAAGCACGGCGGCCATATCTTCTGGTACAGCGCCCTGCTGCTGCTGCTGCTGGCCGCGCCGTGGCTGTTTGCCGAGTACTACTTGGCCCAGTTGACCTTCATCCTGATCTACTCGATTGCCGGCTTGGGCCTGATGCTGCTGGCCGGCTTCACGGGCCTGTTTTCGCTGGGCCATGCGGCCTTTCTCGGCGTTGGCGCCTACACCCAGGCGGTCATGACCAATGCCGGCGTGCCATTCCCCATCGCGCTGGTCTGCGCTGCCGGCCTGTCGGCCGCCGTGGGCCTGGTCGTCGGGCTGCCGGCCCTGCGCGTGAAAGGCATTTACCTC
>JBCKNC010000166.1:0-2766 GCA_038902915.1 Polaromonas sp. | reverse complement strand
ACGCTTCGTTCAGCGCATACGCCGCCGCTACCCAAACCAGATGGCACTGCTGCCCGCAGGTGCTCCCATTCGCTCTGGCATGGAGCACACGCTGCAGGCCTTGTTTGCCGAGGGCTTACTGGCTGGTGCCGCGCTGCGGGTTTTACGTCAACTGGTGCTGGAACGCCTTGTAGTGCTCGACTGTGATGGCGACAGGCTGCTAGTGCCACTGGCCGTGGTGACCCGCGCCATGACCGAGCTGGCCGAGTTGGCGCTGGATGTCGCCGTGCGCGAATCGCAAAAGACACTCGATGCCCTGTACGGCCCGCCGCAGCGCCCTGATTCATGGCAGGCAGGCTTATCACCAAAGCTGCAAGCGCCAAACTCATGGCAGGCAGGCTTATCACCAAAGCTGCAAGCGCCAAACCCAAGCGCAGTATCTTTTATCGACAGCACACCTGCCGGGCGCGCCCTGCTATGGGTGGTAGGCATGGGCAAATTAGGTGCACGTGAGCTCAACGTCTCCAGCGATATCGACCTGATTTATATCTACGACCATGATGGCGAAACCGCCGGACGGCAAGATGGCCGGGGCCAGATTTCCAACCACGAGTATTTTGCCCATCAGGTCAAAGCCATCTACAAGCTGATTGGCGAGATCACCGAACATGGTTTTGTGTTTCGCGTTGACCTGGCGCTCAGGCCAAATGGCAATTCCGGGCCAGCCGCCATTTCACTGAGTGCGCTGGAAGACTATTTCCAGGCCCAGGGCCGCGAATGGGAACGCTTTGCATGGCTTAAAAGCCGTGTCGTCGCACCGCACGAGTGCTTGCAAAACCGCTCTGGACTAGGCGCCTTGCGTGCGACCGTGCTGTCGTTTGTTTTCAGGCGTTACCTCGACTACAGCGTTTTTGACGCGCTGCGTACCCTGCACCGGCAAATCCGTGAACATGCCGCCAAGCGCTGTGCCGGGCACCCCGAGCGCGCCAACGATGTCAAGATGTCGCGCGGTGGCATTCGTGAAATTGAATTCACCGTGCAACTGCTACAGGTGGTGCGCGGCGGGCAGTTCCCGGAGCTGCGCACCCGCCCCACGGTTGATGCCTTGCAGCGGCTGGCCGATGCTGGGTTGATGCCACAAGGCACCGCCGAGGCCTTGGTGCGTGCCTATGATTTTTTACGCCGGGTTGAGCACCGTATCCAGTACCTTGACGACCAGCAAACCCATGTATTGCCGACCCGTGATGATGACCTGAACTGGATTGCGCTGACGCTGGGCTACAGCGAGAGCTGCGGGTTTCTGGCTGACCTGGATGCACACCGCGAACTGGTCGCGCAAGAATTTGACAAGCTGCTGGGCGGTAAGCCCGACTGCAAGGGCTGCGGCAAGCCGCTAGGCGCTGCATCAAGCCTGCCTGAACTCGATGAGCTTCTTGACAATCTCTCGGCACACTGGCCAGAACGGTTTCGCGACCGCCTTGCACTATGGCGCAAGAACCCGAAGGTGCTGGCCCTGCGCGACGACTCACGCGGCCGCCTTGCGCAACTGGTGCAGCGCACCGCGCTGTGGCTTAGTGAAGGCACGGTCACCGAAGAAGCCGCCTTGAGAATCGTTGACTGGATAGAGCCCCTGCTCAGGCGCGAAAACTATCTGGCCTTGCTGCTGGAGCGTCCGACGGTACACCTTCGTCTGCTGCGCCTGCTGGGTGCCGCGAAGTGGCCGGCTCGTTATTTGCTACAGCACCCCGGCGTGATTGACGAGCTGGCCAGCGATGCCATGTTGCACGAACGCTTTGACAGCGCAGGCTTTGCCAATGAGCTGCAACTGCGCCTGGCGTCACTCAAACGTACGGGTGAGGACGACGAAGAGACCTGCCTGAACCTGCTGCGGCGCGCCCACCACGCGGAGGTTTTCCGCACCCTCGCCAGGGACGTGGATGGCGTATTAACGGTAGAGCAGGTGGCGGACGATTTGAGCGCGCTGGCGACAAGCATTCTGAGCATCACCACCAACTGGTGCTGGCAACGCCTTAAAAACCGTCATCTCCCTGATGAGAATGGACCACAACTTGCCATCATTGCCTACGGCAAACTGGGCGGCAAAGAGCTGGGCTACGGCAGCGACCTCGATATCGTGTTCGTCTATGAAGACGAGCACGAGCAGGCGGCGGAGGTCTATGCAGGCCTGGTGCGCAAACTGATTAACTGGCTGACCGTCAAAACAGGTGAAGGCGACCTGTTTGAAATCGACACCGCACTGCGGCCCAACGGCAACTCGGGGCTATTGGTGACCAGCTTTGAGTCCTATGCCCGCTACCAACAACAGCGCGGTACCAATACGGCGTGGACCTGGGAACACCAAGCCATGACCCGTGCAAGGTTTGTATACGGACATCCATCGTTGCAAGAGCGCTTCGAGGCCATACGCAAAAGCGTCATCACCGCGCCGCGCGATGCCAACATGCTGCGCAGCGAGATCGTCGCCATGCGCGAGAAGGTGCGCGCGGCGCATCCGGTCAAGGGTGGCAAATTTGATGTAAAGCACAGTCCAGGCGGCATGGTTGATGCCGAATTTGCAGTGCAATACCTGGTGCTGTCGCAGTCCGGGCAGCATCCGGAATTAGTAGAAAACGCTGGCAATATCGCCTTGCTTCAGCGTGCCGAAGCTGCTGGGTTGCTGCCGCAAGGTGTTGGTGAGCAGGCAGCCAATGCCTACCGGGAACTGCGCCGACTGCAGCACCGGGCGCGCCTGAACGAAGAACCGACGCAAGTGCCAGCTGAAGAGCT
>JBCKNC010000165.1:0-2768 GCA_038902915.1 Polaromonas sp. | reverse complement strand
CTATGCAAATATCTGAAATTCAGCTTCTAAATACACAGGTCCTTTGGGCCGCCTTTGCGGTTTGCGTTGTTTTTGGCGTCTTGGCTCAGCGCACCCACTTCTGCACGATGGGTGCCATCAGCGACATTTACAACATGGAAAGCTGGACCCGCATGCGGATGTGGGGCATGGCTGCGGGGGTAGCCATGATCGGGTTTTACTTCATGGCCTGGTTGGGCTTGATCAATCCCAATCAAACCATCTATTCCTCAGGGCGGATAACCTGGCTCTCGGCACTCGTTGGAGGAGGCATGCTTGGCTTCGGCATGGTGCTGGCGTCGGGCTGTCCCAGCAAGACGCTGGTGCGCATTGGTGAGGGCAACATCAAATCGCTGGTGGTGTTCTTCTTCATGGGGTTTGCTGCCTCCGCCACCATTCGTGGCATGACCGCCATGCTGCGAACCAATACTGTGGATAAGGTGGCATTCGACATTCCAACCGGCAGTGCCGTACCTGCCTGGCTGTCTGCCACGTTCGGGGTCGATCCCGGCATCACCGGTCTGATCATGGCGCTTTTGGTGGGAGGTGGCCTGGTGGTTTGGGCATTATGGGATACCAAGTTCAGATCCTCTGGCAAAAACCTGCTGGCAGGCCTTGGCATCGGCATGGTGATTGTGGCCATGTGGTGGATCATCGGGCATATGGGTTTCGTTGCCGAAAATCCAGAAACCTTAGAACCCATGTATCTGGGTACGGCAGGCGGAGGGTTGCAGGCCCTTAGCTTCACGGCGCCCATGGCGCGCACCTTGGATTGGTTCAGCTCTTTTGATGCCTCCACAACTTTGACCCTCGGGGTAGTAGCGGTTTTCGGCGCGGTACTGGGAGCATTTATTCACTCCATGTACAACCGCTCCTTCCAGTGGGAAGGCTTTAGCAGCACTCAAGACACTGCTTTGCACATAGTAGGAGGTTTGTTTATGGGCGTGGGTGGCGTGACGGCAGGAGGATGCACCGTGGGTCAGGGTTTATCAGGAATCTCTACCTTGAGTGTGACCAGTATGATCGCCTTGACGGGCATCATGCTGGGGGGGGTCATCGGTTTGCGCCTGCAGCTATGGCTACTCATGCGTGAATGACAATATAATAAATCGGTGGCGTAACTAGCATCGGTTAGTTTTGATTGATAACTTCTACTATTGGAAAATAACATGCAAATCGACAAAGAAATTAACGCCCGCGGCCTGAACTGTCCGCTGCCCCTCATGAAAGCCAAGAAAGCAATGTTGGAGATGCAAAGCGGCCAAGTCTTGCGCTTGATTGCCACGGACTCCGGTTCGATGGGGGACATTCTTGAGTTTGTCACGAAAGCCGGCCATGCCATGCTGGAACAGCTGCATGTTGGCAAGGATTACATCCACACCATGCGCCGAGCCTGATTCTGGATGTAGGGGGGCGCACCGTCCAGCCAACTATTATGCTCGTGTTTTGAAAACCCAAAGGGGAGAACATGGATGAAAAACACCTGAAGATAAGCGGCCATGTGGGGCCGCAGTCCACGGAAAAGCTCTTCCGCTTGTTAACCAAGGAAGGCCTGGAACTGCTGGCAAAACACCTGAGAACAAGCGGCTATTTGGGACCACTGTCCACGGAACAGCTTATTCACCTGCTAAAACAATCCGAAATGATCAGTGCAGCGGCCGGCGAAATTATCCTCAAGGAAGACGACAGCATGCATGATCATTTGCTGCTGCTGGAAGGCAAGCTTGAGGCGCAGCGCGTCTGGTCCGTGCCGGAGGGGGGCAACAACCACAGCTTCACCTGGGTGCTTGACCCCGCAAAGTCGGAGGCGCGATTTGTCTTTCTAGGAGCCTCATCACGGGTTCGCGCTCGCGCCATATCGGATATTTGCTACCTTCAGATCAGTGCAGACGTGGTGGATGAGTTGGTTGGTTGGAGCCAGCAATTTTCCGAGGAACTGGATAGCAACCCAGAGTTGAAACACCGCATGGAATTAATTAAGCAGGTCAAGATATTCCATCATGTGCCGCTGGAGAATGTGCTTACCGCTTTCAAAAAAATGATCCAGATTGACGTTCAAGCCGGGCAGACCATCATCAAACAGGGCGAGGAAGGTGATAGCTACTTTCTAATCGACAGTGGCGAAGCCGAGGTAATCCGAACTGACCCCTTGACAGATAAGTCTGCTAGCGTGGCTACGATAGGACCGGGAGACGCTTTTGGAGAGGAGGCTTTGCTGCAGGGCGGCTACCGGAATGCGACGATCAAAATGATTACGCCTGGCGTTCTCCTAATGCTGGATAAAGCGAGTTTCGACGAACTGCTGAAACCATCAGTAGTTAAAGAAGTTAATCCGGAGCAGGCACTTGAAATGGTTAGTGGCGGCAAGGCACGTTGGCTTGATTGCCGATATGACATGGAATACGAGGAATCCAGGATTCCGGGCGCGTTGTTTGTGCCGCTCGACCAGCTACGCTCTAATGTGCAGCAGCTGGATCCAGATGAAACTTATATCATCTATTGCCGTAGCGGACGCCGCAGCAAGGCGGCGGCTTTCCTGCTGCGTGAGCGGCATCTAAATGCCGTGTCCCTGGCTGGCGGCATCAAGAGTTGGCCCTACGAGGTGGACGCATCTCCTCTGGAATCCACAAATAATGATAATCTTTTGCGCAATCAGTCTGATTTTATTGACCGGCGACAGAAGGTAGTCGACAGGCGGCAGGCGAGAAGCGCCATAATTGTGACATCCTCAACGTCTGTCACAGAATAAT
>JBCKNC010000164.1:0-2796 GCA_038902915.1 Polaromonas sp. | reverse complement strand
CGTCGGAAAATCGACCCTGCTCAACGCATTGGTCGGCCAGAAGATCAGTATCACGTCGCGCAAGGCGCAAACTACGCGCCACCGCATCACCGGTATGCGCACCCGGGCTGCGACGCAGTTTGTGTTTGTCGATACGCCCGGTTTTCAAACCCGCCACGGCAATGCACTGAATCGCTCCCTGAATAAAACGGTGGTCGGCGCAGTCAGTGATGTGGACTTGATTGTGTTTGTGGTTCAGGCAGGGCAGTTCAATCAGGCTGATGCCAAGGTGTTGTCCCTGCTGCCTGAAAAAACGCCCGCCATATTGCTGGCCAACAAGTTCGACTTGATTCACCGCAGGGCTGACATTGCGCCTTGGCTGCAAGAGATGCAGCAGCGCCACAGCTTTGCAGAATTTGTACCCATGTCAGCCAACAACGCCAAAGACGTTGAGCGTCTGTTCGGTATCTGTGAAAAATACCTGCCAACCCAGCCCTGGATGTACGGCGCAGATGAGATGACTGACCGCAGCGACCGCTTTATGGCCGCCGAGATCATTCGCGAAAAGCTGTTTCGCCTGACCGGCGATGAGTTGCCCTACACCTCAACCGTCATCATCGACAAATACGAAGAGGAAGGTAATTTGCGCAAGGTAGCAGCCACCATCGTCGTCGAGCGTGACGGCCACAAGGGCATGATTATTGGCGAGAAGGGTGAAAAACTAAAACGCATAGGCACCGAGGCCCGGCATGAGCTTGAAGCGCTCACGGGGGCTAAAGTGTTTTTAGAGATCTGGGTCAAGGTGCGTTCCGGCTGGGCCGACGACGAAGCCCGCGTAAAGACTTTCGGCTACGAGTAACTGATTGACGGGCTAAGCTGCTGTGCCGCTGAAACGAATATCTGACGAACCTGCCTACGTCCTGCACCGCTACGATTGGAGCGAATCCAGCCTGATCCTTGAGGTGTTCACCCGTACCTACGGCCGTGTGGCGCTGATTGCGCGCGGTGCCAAAAAGCCCAGTTCCAGCTTCAGGCCCATACTGTTGCCGCTGCAGCCGCTGCACCTGGCTTTCGGCGGTGACGCAGAGATCCGCAACCTCAAAAGTGCTGAATGGCAGGGCGGTCACGTCATGCCGACAGGTGATGCGCTGCTGTCAGGCTATTACCTTAATGAATTGCTGATGCGCCTTCTGGCAAGGGACGATCCGCACCCGGCGCTGTTCGATGCCTACGCCGCCACCGTGCAGTTGCTGGCCAGCCAGAACATAGACACGCTACAGGTCGCCCTGCGTGCATTTGAGCTGCGCCTGCTGCGTGACATTGGCCTGCTGCCGTCACTCGACATGCAAACCGCCACGCTATCCGGGCTTGAGCCACAGGCTCAATATGTATTGCTGGCAGAGGCTGGTCTGCGTGAGGCTCACGACGACGATCGCGCCTCTTTGAATGGCGCGCAATGGCAGGCACTGCAAGACGCGCTCGATGGCGATGCGCCTTTTGAGGGCACCATGCACGCCTGCGTCAACCACCTGCCCGAGCTCAAAAGCCAGTTGCGTGCGCTGCTGCACTACCATTGCGATGTGAAAATCCTTAAAACCCGGCAGATGATGCGTGAACTGCAGGCGCTATAGCCTATAAACCTATAGCCTTCCTGTTTTAGCCCTACCCTTTTCAGGCCATGACCCCTATCCATACCCATACTCAAAGCCACAAAACCGCGTTGTCAGTCAACGTCAACAAGGTTGCGCTGCTGCGCAATACGCGCCACCTCGGCATTCCCGACGTGGTTCGCGTAGCGCGCCTGTGCCTTGAGGCTGGTGCGCAGGGCATCACCGTACACCCACGGCCTGACGAGCGCCACATCCGAAGTGATGATGTGTTCGAAATTGCCGCCATGATGAAAGACTGGCCCGGCCGTGAGTTCAACATCGAAGGCAATCCCTTCCAGAACCTGATGGGCTTTGTGCATGACCTGTCGGCACGCGGCCTGCCGCTGCATCAATGCACCTTTGTGCCTGACAGCGAAGACCAGCTCACCAGCGACCACGGCTGGGCTTTCCCTAGCGACGCAGAACGCCTCAAACCACTGATTGCAGATGTCAAGGCACGCGGTGCGCGTGTCAGCCTGTTCATGGACCCAGACCCTGAAGCGATGGTTGCCGCCAAAGCCGCCGGTGCTGACCGTGTGGAGTTGTATACAGAGAGCTATGCTAGAGCCTGGCATAGCGATCAAAAAATCAGGTTGTTAAGCCTGTTTGCGCGCGCAGGCGCTGCGGCTGAGGCGGCGCATCTGGGCGTGAACGCAGGCCATGACTTGAACCGCGACAACCTGACAGAATTTTTGCGCGCCGTACCGCAAGTGCAAGAGGTATCCATCGGCCACGCGCTGATTGCTGATGCGCTGGAGCTGGGCTACACCGCTAGCGTTAAAAACTATTTGCACTGTATCAACCAAGCTAGATGGCCTCAATGATTTACGGCATTGGCACTGATATCTGCGACCTGCGCCGCATACGCGCCAGCGTTGAACGCCATGGTGAGCGCTTTGCAAAAAAAATACTCAGTGACGCCGAACTGCTGGTCTGGAAAGCCCGCAGCGCCCGCTGGCCAGAGCGTGGTGTCAGCTACCTCGCCACCCGGTTTTCAGCCAAAGAAGCCTTCAGCAAAGCCATCGGCATAGGCATGCGAATGCCCATGACCTGGCACTCATGCGAGATCGCCAAGGTAGCCAGCGGCAAACCTGAAATCGTTTTACATGGTGCGCTTAAAATCTGGTTTGAAGCACGCCACCTCAAAGCCCACGTCAGCGTCACAGAC
>JBCKNC010000163.1:0-2914 GCA_038902915.1 Polaromonas sp. | reverse complement strand
GGCGTGTGGTTCTGGAGCGTGGTGCTGGCCGTCGTGGCCTGGACAGTGGTGCGCAAGTATGGCAACCCGGCTGAAACTCATGCAACAGCTTGATGCCATGCAGGATCAAAAGCTCCCTAGCTGCATTGCCCTGGCCGGGCCAACCGCCTCTGGCAAAACCGCTGCTGCTTTGGCGATTGCCCGGCGCTGGCCGGTTGAAATCATCAGCGTTGATTCAGCCCTGGTGTACCGCGGCATGGACATTGGCACCGCCAAACCCACGCCGGATGAGCTGGCCACCGTACGGCATCACCTGATTGATATTCGCGACCCGCTCAATGCCTACAGTGCGGCCGAGTTTGTGCTGGACGCAAAGCGTTTGATGCGGGAGATCACTGCCAGAGGCAGGCGGCCCCTGCTGGTTGGCGGCAGCATGCTGTACTTCAAAGCGCTGATGCAGGGTATCGACGACATGCCCAAGGCCGACCCCGGCGTGCGCGCCCTGATTGCGCTGCAAGCACAGACAAAAGGCTGGCCCGCCATGCACGCCGAGCTGGCCAAAGTAGACCCACTCACTGCCGCCCGGCTACAGAGCCAGGACTCACAGCGCATCTCGCGTGCTTTGGAAGTTTTCAGAATTTCTGGCCAGCCGCTGGCGTTTTTTCAGACCCGCAATGCGGTCAAAGATGGGGCCAATATTGCTACAAAATCAGTAGTTGGTTACGCAAATAAACAGGGCGCTACAGCCGATATATACACTAATATTGATGTCAATTTCAGGCTTATTTCACTCGAACCCCTGGAGCGTAGCTGGCTGCATGCCCGCATTGCTGCGCGGTTTGATGCCATGCTGGCCGCAGGCTTTATGGATGAAGTCAAAGCCCTGCGCGCGCGCGGCGACCTGCATGCCGATTTGCCGTCCATGCGCTGCGTCGGTTACCGGCAGGCATGGCAGGCTCTGGATGGCGACTTTGCGATGCATGAGCTGCGCGACAAAGGCATCTGCGCCACCCGCCAGCTGGCCAAACGGCAGATCACCTGGCTACGCTCCATGCCCGAGCGGCATGTGGTCGCCTGCGATGCGCCTGACGCGCTGGAACAGGTGCTGGCACTGGTCAGCAAGGCGCAGGCATGACGCTACAGATTGAAAACCTCTGCAAACGCTATGCCGACAGTGTGGTGTTCAGCCACGTCTGCCTGGCTGTTGCGCCTGGCGAGTTTGTCGCCATCGTCGGCGAGTCGGGTGTCGGCAAATCCACTCTGCTCAACTGCATGGCCGGGCTGGACAGCTGGGATCAGGGCACGGTCACGCTGATGGGCACCGACCTTGCCACTTTGTCGGGCGACGAGCGCGCTCTCATACGTCGCCAGCAGGTTGGCTTTGTTTTTCAGGCCTTTCATGTGCTGCCGCATCTGGACGTTGCGCAAAACGTGGCTCTGCCTTTGCTGCTGCTCGGCATCAGTGACAGCGCGCGGGTTCAGGCGATGCTGGAGGCCGTGGGGCTGTCAAGCTTGGGCGCGCGCCTGCCGCAGCAACTCAGCGGCGGGCAGTTGCAGCGTGTTGCCATTGCGCGGGCACTGGTACACCGGCCCAGCCTGCTTCTAGCCGATGAACCAACCGGCAATCTCGACCCGACCACGGCAGCAAAAGTCATGGACGCATTGATCGCGCAGACACGTGAGCATGCTGCGTCTCTGGTACTGGTGACGCACTCTGAAGCGGCAGCGAGCAGAGCCGATCGGGTGCTTTATCTGACGCCGGACGGAATTCGGTAATTTCGGTAACTTCGGTAATAGCTGTGTCGCAAACAAGTCTGCTACCCGCATTGCTGCGAAGCTTCTCCTGGCAAGAGCTTCGCCACCACCCATGGCGCAACCTGGCCGCTGCGGTGGCGGTGATGCTGGGTGTGGCGCTGGCTTTTTCAGTACACCTCATCAACGCATCGGCATTAGCCGAATTTTCGCAGGCCGTGCGTTCCGTCAATGGCCAGCCAGACCTTGAGCTGCGCGCCGTGCAGGGGACATTTGACGAAAGCATTTATGAGCGTGTTGCCAATCACCCGCAAGTAGCCGTCGCCAGCCCAGTGCTGGAGCTTGCAAGCTACGCGCTGGCTGCCAGCGACACGGCCACTGGCAAGCGAGTGGCTATACGCGTGCTGGGCCTGGACGCGCTGGTGCTGGCGCAGCTTGCACCTGCGCTGATGCCCGTGCTGGATAAAAACAGCTCCCCTGATACAGACCGTTTTTCGCTGTTCACGCCCGGCACTGTTTTTATAAACGCGGCGGCCCGGCAAAGCTTGAGCGGCAACACCTTCAAGATACAAAGCGGCCTACAGTTGATAGACGTGACAGTTGCTGGCAGCGTGAGCGCAGGTGGCGCTGCGCTGGCTGTGATGGACATTGCAGCAGCGCAGGATTTGTTTGGCAAAACGGGCCAGTTGTCGCGCATTGATGTGCGGCTTAAACCCGGCGTTGACCGCGCCGCTTTTGTGCAGGCTCTGGCATTGCCGCCCGGCATCACCACATCCGAGCCGGGCGACGACGTGCAGCGCGTGAGCAATCTGTCGCGCGCCTACCGCGTCAACCTCACCGTGCTGGCGCTGGTGGCACTGTTCACCGGGGCCTTCCTGGTGTTCTCTGTGCTGTCACTCAGCGTGGCCAAACGTGCGCAGCAGTTTGCGCTGCTGGGTGTGCTGGGCTTAACCGGACGCGAGCGTTTGCGGCTGGTACTGCTCGAGTCCGCTGTGCTGGGCACACTGGGCAGCGCTGCGGGCATTGCGTTGGGCACAGCACTCGCCGCACTGGCCCTGCGCATGCTGGGTGGCGACCTGGGCGGCGGCTACTTTGCAGGCGTGGCACCCAGCCTGCAATGGAGCACTCTAGCGGCTGCAACCTACGCTGCGTTGGGCATAGCCGCAGCGCTGGTCGGCGGTTG
>JBCKNC010000162.1:0-2988 GCA_038902915.1 Polaromonas sp. | reverse complement strand
GGCAATACCGCTTGGCGCTTGCGCACTTCATGCTTGCACACTACGAGCAGGCCCGCGATTGGGGGCAGACGGCTCAGGCCTCCAATCCCGGCCTGCCGTGGCCGCCCGTTCACGCGGCTGCGATGGCGAGGCTGGGCCAGCAGGCGGAGGCAAAGAAAGTGCTCGACGAATTCCTGGCTCGTCAACCAGGATATGAAGCTGGCCGCATCGTTCAGAGACTGCCCGGGACGGATCCCCGATTTGTTGAAGGCCGCGATCGCCTAGTGGCCAGCCTGCGCGAGCTTGGCCTGCGTTGAGTTCGCACGCGGCGCCGCTGTTTGGAAACGGACGTGTGCCTGCCGTCTGTTTCCGCTGCTCACTCGCCCAGCTTGATGTTGCGATCCTTCGCGACCTTCAAGTACGTGGCGTGCTCGCGCGCCAGGAACGCCGAAAACTCGGCGGGTCCCAGCCCGAGCACGGAAGAAGTCACGTCAGTCACGGGGTCAGGTCAGTCACGGGGTCAGGTCTTGCCTTTTGCCTTTGGGGGCAGGGGATCAGTTCTCACATTACTACATTGTCGTTAGGGGAAATGTCCCCCTGATGATCGGCACGCGAAGTAATATGAAAGCATCGGAAATTTCAGTTCTGAGCCGTCCCGTTAAGAGGGTATCAGACGAATGTTGGAATGTGTGAACTGACCCCACCACTCTGAGAACCGGAACAGCGGTAGCTCAGACCACGGTTTCCGGCGAGAGCAAGAATGAAGGGGCCAGGTCTTGCAATCATGCATCTGTAAGTCACGCGGTATCTCGATCTAATTGCTGATTGATTGCAAGACCTGACCCCAGCGACCACACCATTGCAGGCGGCCGTGACGGCGATGGGGCAGGTCGCACAGGTGTTGACGCCAGACGTGCGCAGTCCCGCGACACAGAGTGCATGTACAGATGCAGGTACGATCGTCGCAGTCGGCGGGTCTGGTGTATCTGGTGTAGCGGCCCAGCCTGAGCCGCAAGCCAAGCCCAAACCGCGTGCCCCGGCGAGCTATCTGTGGGCCGCACTGATCGCCCGTATCTTTGAAGTGTTCCCGCTGATCTGCCCGCACTGCTTTGGTCCCATGCGCATCATCGCCTTCATCACCTTCAGCGCAGACATCCACAAGATACTGGAGCACATCGGGGTCGCGCCCGAAGCTCCGCGCATCACCCCGGCCCGCGGGCCACCGCTGTGGGATGACTGTGGCGCGCAGGAGCAAGGGGAGGGTGTGGATACCGAGCCGGACTGGGATATGACAAACCAATCAGCACCCGACTACCCCGAAGATCAGCGTACCGTTTGGTGAACCTGCTCAACCTGAAAAGGGGGTTGCGAAGACTGCGCCGGGCTAGGGTTGTGCCCATGGGGTCACCAAAGGCGTCGTTTCTGACTATGGGCGCAAATTTCTGGCAAATCAGACTGGCGACTGTGGGTGTGCGTGTTCTATGGAACCGATTTTTGGTGGGATACTTGGGCTCATGCGGTTGGAATTCCTATCCTTGCCACCGCCACTACGCTGAGCAGCTCAGGACTTGGCTGGGCGTTGCGCGCTTTCCAGGCGGGCCAGGTTCACTGAGGCCAAGGCCTGCTTGATCTTTTCGATACTGGTCTGATAGCCGCTGACTTCGACCATCAGCCCGTTCTCAAGCACCACGGTGAACTCGACGTGGCTACCGTCTTTGAGGTACTCCTCACGCATGGTGCGCTTGCCCTGCTTGTAGACTCGTTCCACCGAGTCGTTGGTTTCCTTGTCGACGGTCATGTTGGCCCAGGCGGCAAATCCCATCAGGCCACCCAAGCCCCCCAGGTCGGTGATCACCAGCTCAAGCTTCCGATCCCCGCTGCCGTAACCGGCGCGCGCCAACGAGCCGGCGATGCCCATCGCCGCGCCGCTTTGCACCTCAAAGGTTTCGCGCGGCAGACCGCCGAGCGTCTCGGGTAGCCAGCCCTTGAGGTCTTGCGCCGAAAACGGCACGCCAGTGCCACCGGTCATGGCGCCCAGGATGTCGGCTGCCGCCTTGCCGGCCGCTGCCGCGTCGCCCGAGGCCTGGGCGCTTTCCATGCGCTTGCCGGCCGCCTCCATCTTCTTGGCCATCTCTTCAAGCTTGGCGGTGTTGAGGCTGACCGAGCCGCCGGGCGTGTTGATCGACACGTCCGGTGCGCTGCCGAATCGGCCGCCCATCATGCCGTGCCCACCGCCGCCGGTGAACATGGTGGACAGTGCAGCAAGGATGATGCCGGCCACGATGCCGCAGACGATCAACACGGCGGTGTAGGCTCCTGCTTTCTCGGGCGGGCACTTCATCAGCACCGGAACGCCGGTGAAAATCAGGTAGATCGAATACAGCGAAGCCAACAGGCCGATCATCCCCAGGGCCGGGATCAAGCTGAACACGCCGCTCAGAAAACCCGCCGTGCTGCCATAGACCACCAGCTTGAGCGCACTGACCGGGTCTTTGGTGCCGCCAAAGGTTGGCGCCAGGGCGTTGGCGATCAGCCCCAAGGCAAACACCATCGCCAGCGACAGCACATAGCCGACCACCATGTTGACCAAGCCCGACGCGAGGGGCACGCGCATCGAGAAGCCAAAACCACCAAAACCGATGAGAGACATGCCAATAAAGCCTGCCACCGCTGGCACCAGCGCCAGAAAGATCAGGTAGTCCTTGTAAAGGGACATGGTGTCGCCGGGCTCGGCGGCGATCACCGGCCAGGTGTCTTTGGGTTTGAGCAAAATGTCTTGAACGCGCTGTATCAGATTCATGCCAGATACCTCCTCGGGGTCACGCTGGTCAGGCGTGGGGTTTGCACAAAGGGACCGAACTGCACTATACGGGCGAGCTTCCACGGATCAGGGAAAGCGCGCAAAGAATGGATAGATGCTATGGATACCTCCCTCCTTAAGGGCTGAGGCATTGTGACACTGAGATAGGACAGCCGTCAATCAGAAAGAAACCAACCGGCACGCGGGCC
>JBCKNC010000161.1:0-3031 GCA_038902915.1 Polaromonas sp. | reverse complement strand
CGGCGGCCTGACGGCGGCTGCCTGCCTGCTCGGTAAGGGCTTCAAGGTTCGCATTTACGAGCAGGCCGCAGCGCTGGGCGAGGTGGGTGCGGGCATTCAGGTCAGCGCCAATGCGGTGAAAGTTCTGTACAGCCTTGGCTTGCGTGAGGAGATTGAAAAGTTTGCGGTGCGTCCGCAGGCTTTTGAATTCAGGCGCTTCAACACCGCCGAGCTGCTGCACCGCATTCCGCTCGGCGAGTTGCATGAGCAAACCAACGGCGCGCCTTACTTCCACCTGCATCGGGCAGACATCCATGATCTGCTGGCGCGCACGGTTCATGCGCTGGACCCGGACTGCATCACGCTCAACGCCAAGGCTGAAGGGTTTGAGGAGTCACCATTGGACGTGACGCTGAAGCTGGCTGATGGCGCAGAGGCCACAGGCGACGTGCTGGTCGGCGCCGATGGCATCAAGTCGGCGATTCGTGCCCAGATCCTGGGTGAAACGCCGGTGAGTTACACCGGCGACGTCGCATGGCGCGCGGTGATCCCGGTCGAGCGCTTGCCCGAGGGCATCATGGAACGTGTCTCCACCGTGTGGTGCGGGCCGAAGAAACACGCCGTCATGTATTACCTGCGGGCGGGAAAGCTCATGAACTTTGTGGGCCTGGTCGAACATGGCCAGCCCGAGACCGAATCCTGGACGCAGAAACGCCCATGGGAAGAACTCAAAGCCGACTACGCAGGCTGGCATCCGGACATCCAGACCGTGATCGATGCCATCGACAAGGATGGTTGCTACCGCTACGCACTGAACAACCGCCCCCCCGGTGTCCAGCTGGAGCACTGAAAAAGCCACGTTGCTCGGCGACTCTGCGCACCCTTCGCTGCCTTACATCGCCTCGGGCGCAGCCATGGCGATCGAAGACGCGGCCGTGTTCACACGTTGCCTGAAGGAGGGCGCTTCGGTGCCAGAGGCGCTGCAGCGCTACCAGCGAAACCGGCTCGACCGCACCGCGCGTGTCGTCAACGAGTCCACAGAAAGCCGCGGGCTCTACCGCATCGAGGACGAAGACGAAATGCGCAGAGCCTTCAAGGAGAAAAACTTGAGCCGTTCACGTGCGCAATGGCTTTATTCGTACGACCCGCTGAACGTGCCCCTGACCTGAACGCGCACCGGACCTGTCATTTCCCTGAATCCGTGACTTCATAGTCGTTATGGTGTGGTTCAAAAAGTAACGTTTTTGGGTGACACGGATAATGTGAATTGTGGATGGTTTGCCTATGACTCAACCGATGACCACCCGAAAAAGTGTTACCCGATTTTGAAGCACGCCGCTTTCAGCCAATTCAGAGGTGCCCTTATGAGCCGCAATTACCGCGTCGGACTGATAGTCCCCAGTTCCAACACCACCATGGAGACCGAGATTCCGGCCATGCTGCGCGCGCGCGAACAGGTGCTGCCCGAGCGCTTCAGCTTTCATTCGAGCCGTATGCGCATGAAGGAGGTCACCAAAGAACAATTGATGGCGATGGACAAAGACTCAGACCGCTGCGCGCTTGAGTTGTCAGACGCAAAAATAGACACCATAGGTTATGCCTGCTTGGTGGCCATTATGAGCATGGGCAAGGGTTACCACCGCGAGTCGCAGCGTCGCCTGCATGAAGTGACAGTGGCCAACAACTCGCCGACCTCGGTCACGACCAGCGCTGGTGCCTTGGTTGAAGGCCTACAGGCGATGGGGGCCAAGCGTGTTTCCATCATCGCGCCGTACATGTTGCCGCTAACACGGCTGGTGATTGAGTACATTGAAAACGAAGGCATTGAGGTGATTGACAGCATCTCGCTGGAGATTCCGGACAACCTGGAAGTCGGCGCGCGCGACCCGAAAGCCCCGGCGGAATTATGGAAAAAACTCAATATCAAGGGTGCCGATGCCATCGTCGCTTCGGCTTGCGTACAGATGCCGTCTCTGGCCTCGATACCGATGATCGAGCAGGCCAGCGGCTTACCCGTTGTATCCAGTGCGGTATGCACGACCTGGGCATTGCTTAAAAATCTGGGTCTGGAAAGGCGCGTACCGAATGCTGGTGCGCTGCTGTCTGGCCGTTACTAGTTTTTAAGGCGTGGCTCAAAAAGTGCCAATTTTGGGTAACACAGGCGCAGGAATTCCGGCCCATAGATAAACCGTTGGCGGCCTTTTGTTTGGACAATCCTAACCAGCGCATAAAAATCGCCCCTGCTTCTTTCATGTGGCTCCTTTTTCGACGGGTTTCAGTATCCCCCAGCGACAATAGCCCCATGGCAACCATGCAACTTCAAGACATTCTTTTCTCCCAGGGCTTTGGCACGCGGCGCGTTTGTACGGGGCTGGTTCAGCAGGGCCTGGTCATGGTGGCGGAGCAGGTGTGTGCCGAGCCTGCCATGCCGTTTGAAGCAGAGGCGCTGCACTTTACGGTGCAGGGCGTGGCCTGGCAGTATTTTGGGAAAGCCTATTTGATGCTGCACAAGCCTGCGGGCTACGAGTGCTCGCAAAAGCCCAGCACCTACCCCAGCATTTACACGCTGCTGCCCGCGCCGATTCGCCAGCGCGGTGGCGGTGCGGCTGCCGGTGTACAGGCCGTCGGCAGGCTGGACCAGGACACCACTGGCCTGCTGCTGCTGTCAGATGACGGCAAGTTCATTCACCGCATGAGCTCGCCCAAGCACCACGTACCCAAGGTCTATGAAGTTACCGCCAAACATGCGCTGGATGACAAGCAGATTCAAAAGCTTTTAAGCGGGGTGGTGCTGGACGACGACCCCAAACCGGTTCGTGCGGCGGCTTGCATCAAGACCAGCGAGCACACCCTGAGCCTGACGTTGACCGAGGGCAAATACCACCAGGTCAAGCGCATGATTGCGGCGGTCGGCAATCGGGTTGAATGTGAGGGCGGCTCGGGCGGCCTGCACCGCTCACGCATAGGCGAGCTGGCCTTGCCTGAAGACTTAAAACCCGGTCAGTGGCGCTGGCTGACGGCAAGCGACTTGCTATTAATTCGGTAGCTGCTA
>JBCKNC010000160.1:0-3045 GCA_038902915.1 Polaromonas sp. | reverse complement strand
CAACGTCACGGAGTACGCCGGCGGCCATCACGAGCGGATGGACGGCAAGGGCTACCCGAACGGACTGAAAAAAGACGAGATGTCGCTGCAGGCGCGCATGATGGGTATCGCCGACATTTTCGAGGCCCTGACCGCGGGCGACCGGCCCTACAAGAAGGCGATGAAGCTGTCGCAGGCGCTCGATATTCTGGCGAATTTCTCCAAGAACGGGCACATCGACCCCGATCTGTTTGAGATCTTCATTATGCAGAGGGTCTACATGACGTACGCCAAGCAGTTCCTGCACGAGGACCAGATGGATGAAATTGACCGCATGAAGGTGCTGGAACGCGCGCGCGCCGCCGCATAGCGACGCAGCTGAGCGGGACTATGTCGAGGCCGGCTTGCTTGAGTAAACTCCACTATAAATAAAGGAGACCCCATGTTCGCCGAAACCTCTGCCAAAACCCGTGACTACCTCGAACGCATGGTTGCGTTTTACGACCAGCATATCTACCCGAACGAAGGCCGGTATCACGCGGAAATGGAAGGATTTCGCCGCGCCGGTGACCCTTGGCAAGCGCTCAAGGTGATTGACGAGTTGAAGGTCAAGGCGCGTGCCGCTGGCCTTTGGAACATGTTCATGGCGCACGAGTACCAAGGCCATGGCGGTATTTCCAACCTCGACTACGCGCCGATGTGCGAAGTCATGGGCCGGGTGATGTGGTCGGCTGAGGTTTTCAACTGCTCGGCACCTGATACCGGCAATATGGAAACCCTGCAGCGCTACGCCACCGATGCGCAAAAGAAAAAATGGCTGCTGCCTTTGCTGGCTGGCGAAATACGTTCCGCTTTCCTGATGACCGAGCCAGCTGTGGCGTCGTCGGACGCGACCAATATACAGTGCAGCATCCGCCGCGACGGCGGTCATTACGTCATCAATGGCCGCAAGTGGTTTAGCACCGGCGCGGGTCATCCGCACTGCAAGATTTTCATCGTGATGGGCAAGACCGACTTTGAGGCGGCCCGCCACGAGCAGCAGTCCATGGTGCTGGTGCCGCGAGACACACCGGGCGTGACGGTGCTGCGCCCACTGACCGTCTTCGGTTACGACCACGCACCGCACGGCCACATGGAAGTGCTGCTTGAAGACGTGCGCGTCCCAGTTGACAACATTCTGGTCGGCGAAGGCAAGGGTTTTGAAATTGCCCAGGGCCGCCTTGGCCCCGGGCGCATTCACCACTGCATGCGCTCCATCGGCGCTGCCGAGCGCGCGCTGGAAATGATGGTTGACCGCCTGCAAAAGCGTGTTGCATTTGGCAAGCCGCTGTCTGAGCAGTCGATCTGGCACGAGCGCATTGCCGAGTCGCGCTGCATGATCGACCAGGCGCGGCTGTTAACTTTGAATGCCGCCAACACGATGGATGTGGCGGGTAACAAGGCCGCCAGGGCCGAGATTTCGATGATTAAAGTGGTCGCGCCCAACGTCAGCTGCAAGGTCATTGACTGGGCTATCCAGGCATATGGCGCGGCTGGTGTCAGCGCTGACTTTTCTCTGGCTGAGGCCTACGCGCACGAGCGCACCGTGCGGATTGTGGACGGCCCAGACGAGGTACACCGCAACGCGATTGCAAAAATCGAGTTGGCCAAGCGCTCGGCGGCGCGCCAGAAAGTTCGCGCAGCGTAACGGCAGGCCAGCCAGCAGCGAGCCATCATCACGGATATTTTGGCGTGGTTCAAAATTGGGTAACACTTTTTTGGGTGACCATCGGTTGAGTCATAGGCAAACCAGCCAAAATTCACATGGTCCGTTTTTTTCTCAAGCAAGACGTGGGCAATGCCCACCCTACGACTGACAACGTTGTATACAACTCATCGCCGTTCACTTAAGATGAAAGTCTGAGCAAACCGGTTCAGATTGTCTTGTTAACTTAACTCATGGGGACAGCAGATCATGAAATACAGAAACATCGCCTTATCTGTGGCATCTATAGCACTCGCCGTTTCGGCGGTCTCACTCAGCGGCTGCGGCGGATCGGCTGAAGCACAGGTACCGGTCTTCACCTTGTCCAGCGCGGACGTGCCAAGTGGTAGCACCTTCGGCTCCCAATACATTCTCAACGGCTTTGGTTGCACAGGCGGAAATATTTCACCCGCGCTGAGTTGGAGCAACCCACCTGTTGGCACCGTATCGTATGCCTTGCAGGTCTACGATCCCGATGCGCCTACAGGCAGCGGTTTCTGGCACTGGGCTGTCTACGACATTCCTGTCGCCGTAACCGGTTTGGCGCGGGGAGCGGGTAATGCTCCTGGCACGCTCCCGGTAGGCGCGCGCGGTGGCAATACCGACTTCATGAACACCGGTGCCACCGGCATCGGTAGCTATGGCGGCCCATGCCCACCAGTCGGGGATGCACCGCATCGCTACATCTTTACCCTGTTTGCCTTGGGTGTCCCCAATCTGGCAACAGCCGCAGGCATTCCACCGACAGGCACGGCAGGATTACATGGCTTCGCGTTGAACAAAGGTATCGGCGCACTCATGCTGGGTAAAGCGAGCTTCACTGCCCACTTCGGCAGATAGCTTAACCCACAATTCCACAAGTGGCCCAGTTTGGTGGGATATCGAATCTTGAAAAGTGCCACAAGCGTATGGGAGACGATGGCCACTGAGTGGTGCCGTGAATGCTTGACAGATGAAGATCGAGATGCGGTCGTTGATGCAATTCAGGAGGCCGCTGCCAGCTGGGATGTAGTTGCTAGCCTGGCCGCTACAGAGGTCCGCTTGTGGCCGAGATGAGCTGGATAAACGAATGCCGAAAATGGTCGCTTCCGCTGCATTGCGGACGGAAACAATCATTGCTGACTACCGACAATATGTAGTTGTCGATAGTCATCCGAAAGGCCGACGCATTTTGAATTGCGAATCTGGGCTTATCCACGCCAACCATCGCCTTCACGTCGGGCGCGGCCCAAGGCTTCTAGCGTTTCCAGAATACGCGGCAAACTTTTCTTCCATGCGCCACGGCTTTTGAAGCGGGCTTCTATGTCGGCTACCGTCATGGC
>JBCKNC010000159.1:0-3060 GCA_038902915.1 Polaromonas sp. | reverse complement strand
GTGCTTTCAACCCGCTTCCGCCCCGAGGCAGCGGGCGATCTCGGCGCGCGCCGCCTCGCGCAGCTTGACCGCGGCCGCGAACAGGTCGGCGGTGTCGGCTGGCGGCATGATGGGCGCACCGATCTCGACCTCGATCGCCCCATGCCGTGGCCACCAGGCGAGATCTGGCAGCAGCTCTCGGCTGCCCCGAATGGCGACCGGCAGCACCGGCACCCCGGCGCGCGCCGCCGCCAGAAAGGCGCCCAGGTGAAACGGCAGCAGGCCCGGCCGGGCGACGAAGGTGCCTTCAGGAAAGACGGCCAGCGACCTGCCTTGCTGCACCGCCTCGGCCATCCGATTCGCGTCCTCGACACTGCGTTTGACGTCAAAGCGCTCGACGAACTCGGCGCCGAGCCGCCGCAGGAAGTGACCGGCGACGAACTGGCCGTGCAATTCACGCTTGGCGACGAATGCATACGGCCACGGCAGCGCCGCCACCAGGATGATGCCGTCGAGGTAGCTGGCGTGGTTGCTGACCAGCACGCAAGGCCCTTGCGGCAGGTGCTGCAGCCCGCGCACCGTCAGGGGCGTGGCGGTCAAGCGCAGCAGCGTGCGCGCGGCCCCGCGGCCGAGGGCCCAGGCGGCGGCCGGATTCGGCATCAGCAGGGTCAGCAGCCAGGTCAGCGGCGCCAGCAGCAAGAACAGCCCCATCGCGTGCAGCCCGAACAGCACGCGCCCGAGCGCGCTGCCCAGTTGCCGCAAGCGCAGAACGAGCGCACCGAGCGCCAGCCGCCGCACCTGCCGCCCGGCGGTTGGAAGCGCGGCACCGACACCGCCGGCCTCATACAGTGCGCGGCAGGCCGAGCGCCGCACCTTGCCGCTGGAGGTCTTGAGCACGCTGTGCGGCGGCGCCAGCACGATCTCGTCCGGGGGCTCGCCGATGGCGCTGATCACCGCGCGCGACACTGCGGCGCGCAGCAGCGCCTGGGCATCGGAAGGGCCAGGCCGCGCCTCGGCCAGCACCACTAGGCGCTCGGTGCCGGTGGCCGGGTCAGGGCTGCCGAACACGGCCACGCAGCCTTTGCGCACGCCCTCGACCTGCCCGACCGCCTCCTCGATCTCTTGCGGGTAGAGGTTACGCCCGCCGCGAATCACGATGTCCTTGACGCGGCCGGTGATGTAGATGTCGCCGCCGGCGGCGTAGGCGCGGTCGCCGCTATCGAGCCAGCCGTCATGGAACAGCTTAGCAGTCTGCTCGGGGTTGCGGAAATAGCCGCGGGTAGCCGACGGCCCCTGGAACTCGAGCCGGCCTTCAATCCGCTCGCCGACCTCCTGGCCAGATTCGTCGACGATACGGATCGCATGGCCAGTCAGCGCCCGCCCGCAGGCGACGAAGCGCAGTGCGCCGGCATCATCAGGCGCGGCCGGGATAGCACGATGCTCGCGCGTGAACGGTTCGCGCTGGACCCGGTCAATAGTCGCGATGCGGCCCAACGGCGGGAACAGCAGACCGACCGAGGCTTCGGCCAGGCCAAAGACCGGCGTCACTGCCTCCGGCGCCAAACCGCAGGCGGCAAAGCGCTCGGCGAAGCGCCGCACCGTGTCCGGGCTGACGGCCTCGGCACCGTTGAAGGCTAGGCGCCATGAGCTCAAATCCAGCCCGGCGAGCGCCGCATCGTCGATGCGCTTGAGGCACAGTTCGTAGGCGAAGTTCGGCCCTGCCGACAGCGTACCGCGATAGCGGTGGATGGTCTGCAGCCAGCGCAGCGGCTTGGCCAGAAAGGCCAGCGGCGACATCACCACCAGCGGGAAGCCGACGTACAAAGGGGCCAGCCAGGCGCCGATCAGGCCCATGTCGTGGTACAGCGGCAGCCAACTGACGAACACGTCGCGCTTTGTTGCCTCAACGGCCTGCACCATCGCGCGGATGTTGGCCAGCAGGTTGGTGTGCGTCAGTGCCACGCCCTTGGGGTTGCCGGTGCTGCCCGAGGTGTACTGGATGAAAGCGATGTCACTGCCGCGCACCACCACCGGCGTCGGCGTGCCGCCTTTTTCGGCCAGTTGCTGCGGCGTGAGCACATGGCGCAGGCCCGGTACACGCGCTTGCAGCAGGCGCGCCACCACCCTAGCCTCCGGCACGGTCACAAGCACGACGGCCTGCGCGTTGTCGAGAATGCCGGTGTGACGCAGCACATGGTCTTCGAGCTGCGACGCGCGCGCTGGCGGATAGATCGGTACCGGAATGGCGCCGGCCATCAGGATGCCGAAGTAGCTGCTGAAGTAATCGGGCGAGGTTGGCAGCATGATGGCCACGCTCTGGCGCGGCACCACGCCGACGCGCTGCAAGCCGGCGGCAACCGCTGCCGCCGCATCGGCGAGCTGGCGGTAGCTAATGCGCTGCTCGCTGTCGTCTTGCAGATAAATGATCTGCGTCTGCTCGGGATGGGCTTTCACGTGCCAGGCCAGCACGTCGAGCAAGGTGGTGACGGTCAGCGGCGCGCCGTCCTGCGTGGTATCGGCGTCAGCGTCGGACAGTCGGGCGGGGGCGAACAAGGGCACCTCAATTACAGAGACACTACGGACGAAGTCGGGCGCAGCAGCACCGCGCTGCACCGCATTCAGCAAGTCGGCCACGGTCTCGGCGCGTTGCAGCGTGTCCTCCGGCAGGGCGATGCCAAATGCTCGTTCCGTGCGCAGCAGCAACTCCATGCGCCCCAGGCTGTCGAAGCCGAGATCCTGATCCAGCACGCTGGCCAGCGTGACCGGCGGCAGGTCCGGCCGGCCCGGATGCAGATCACGCAAGGTGACTTCGACGACGGCCAGCAGTGCAGGCGCCGCTGGCACGTGCGCGGGCCTTTCCATAGTCGCGGCTATCGTCGCTTCAACTGCCATGCCTTGCCTCGCTGGTGGATTGTTCCGCAGGAAATACAGCGCGCTGGCAACACACACCCGGAACGTCGTCACCAAGTTGTGTCAATGCCTTTCGCGTTGGCCGTCTGATGAGATTATGACGGTGCGCAGGCAT
Organism: Polaromonas sp.; assembly: GCA_038902915.1. Taxonomy (GTDB): domain Bacteria; phylum Pseudomonadota; class Gammaproteobacteria; order Burkholderiales; family Burkholderiaceae_C; genus Polaromonas. Next base: position 56 of record JBCKNC010000159.1, on the reverse strand, counting down.
GGATGGCGCAACCGAATAATCCTCCTCGGCATAGAAACAGACCTAGGGACCCTCCT
>JBCKNC010000158.1:0-3067 GCA_038902915.1 Polaromonas sp. | reverse complement strand
AAGCTCGCTTACCGCTACGGCGTCGATGCGGTCACGCTCATCATGTACCGCATGCTGTTTGCGCTGCCGATTTTTGCCGCGATGGCCTGGTGGGCCAGCCGCGGCAAATCGCCCCTCACTCGCAAGGACTGGTTGGGCGTGCTGTGGCTTGGCTTTACCGGCTATTACCTGGCGAGTTTTCTCGATTTTGCCGGGCTGGCCTACATCAGCGCATCCCTTGAGCGGCTGATTCTCTATCTCAACCCCACGCTGGTGCTGCTGCTGGGGCTGCTGTTGTATGGCAGGCGCATCAGCGCGTCGCAAATCATCGGCATGGCGATCAGCTACAGCGGCGTCGTGCTGGTGTTTGGCCACGAGATCACCTTGCTGGGCCAGAACCAGCAAGTGGGGGCGGCGTGGGGCGCACTGCTGGTTTTCCTCAGCGCCGTCAGTTATGCGCTCTACCTGGTCTACAGCGGCGAGATGGTCAAGCGCCTGGGCGCGCTGCGACTCGTGGGTTTGGCGACCACCGTGGCCTGCCTGCTTTGCATCCTCCAGTTCCTGTTGCTCAAGCCCCTGAGTGCTGCCTTCGTCGCCCCCGAGGTTATCTGGCTGTCCGTGCTCAATGCCACCTTGTGTACCGCCGTTCCGGTGCTGATGGTCATGATGGCGATTGAACGCATAGGCGCCAGCCTTGCCGCGCAGACCGGCATGGTCGGCCCGATGTCCACCATCCTGATGGGCGTGCTGATTCTCGGCGAGCCCTTTACCGCCTGGGTGGCAGCCGGCACGGTGCTGGTGATCGCCGGCATTTTTGTTTTCAGCAGGGCGAGCAGATAGGCATCAAACGCCAGTGGTGTTGGCATGCCCTGAGCTTGTCAACAGGGCGCGAGAGCCGGGGCCGTGACCTCGCCGGGGATTTACTCGGTATCATGGCCCATCAACTTTCAACGATGAGGCGGAAATTATTATGGATCTAGGTATTGCAGGCAAATGGGCGCTGGTATGCGGCGCAAGCAAGGGGCTGGGCTTGGGCTGTGCCCAAGCGCTGGTGCGCGAAGGCGTGCATGTGCTGATCGTGGCGCGCGGTGCCGAGGTGCTGGAGGCGGCCGCTGCAAAATTAATAGCTGATAGCGCCCGTCCGGCTGCGGCCAGCGTGGAGTTTGTTGCCGCAGATATCACCACGACCGACGGCCGTGCGGCGGTCTTTGCGCTGCGCAAGGACTTCGACATTGTCGTCACCAACGCCGGCGGTCCGCCACCGGGCGACTTCCGCGACTGGGACCGCGAGGCCTGGATCAAGGCGTTGGACGCCAACATGCTGACGCCGATTGAACTCATCAAGGCCACGGTAGACGGCATGGCGGCCCGCGGTTTCGGGCGCATCGTGAACATCACCTCGGCCGCCGTGAAAGCACCTATCGACATCCTCGGCCTGTCCAACGGCGCGCGCAGCGGTCTGACCGGTTTTGTTGCCGGCGTGTCGCGCAGCGCCTTGGCTGCGCAGGGCGTGACGATTAACAACTTGTTGCCCGGCGCGTTTGATACCGACCGTTTAAAAACTACCATGGCGGGCGCGGCACAAAAAACCGGGCAACCGATTGATGTCATCATGGACGCACGCCGCAAAACGATTCCGGCCAAACGCTTTGGCACGCCGCAAGAGTTTGGCGCAATCTGTGCATTTTTATGCAGCGTGCATGCGTCTTACATGACCGGCCAGAACGTGCTGGCCGACGGTGGGGCGTATCCGGGGACGTTTTGAAAGCACCCGAGACGCTTTTGTTTTACATTTTTTGCTTTCATTCAAAATAATCAGGAAACTCTCATGTCCACCCAAACCTCCAAAGCCGTTCGCATAGCCCAGCACGGCGGCCCCGAAGAACTCAAACTGGTGGAGGTGAGCGTCGGCGAACCCGGCCCCGGCGAAATCCGCATCCGCCACAAGGCGGTGGGCCTGAACTACATCGACATCTACCAGCGCGTCGGCCTGTACAAACTGCCCATGCCGCTGCAACTGGGCATGGAAGCCTCGGGCGTGGTCGAGGCGGTCGGCGAGGGCGTCACGCACCTGCAGGCCGGCGACCGCGCCGCCTATGCCAGCCAGCCACCGGGCAGCTACTGCGAGGTGCGCGTGATGCCTGCCAAATGCGTGTGCAAGTTGCCCGATGACATTTCCTTCGAGACCGGCGCCGCCATGATGCTCAAGGGTCTGACGGTGCAATACCTGTTGCGCCGCACCCAGCCACAAGGCGGCTTGCAAGCGGGCGACCATGTGTTGTTCCACGCAGCCGCAGGCGGCGTAGGTTTGATAGCTTGCCAGTGGGCCAAAGCGATGGGCTTGCAACTGATCGGCACGGCGGGCTCTGGCGAAAAGTGTGCGCTTGCCAAGGCGCACGGCGCGGCGTTTGCCATCAACTACGCTAAGGAAGATTTTGTTGCCAGCGTCAAGGAAATCACGGGCGGCAAGGGCGTGAAGGTGGTTTATGACTCGGTCGGCAAGGACACCTTTTTGAAGTCGCTCGATTGCCTGCGCCCCTTTGGCTTGCTCGCCAATTTTGGCAACTCCTCGGGCAAGGTCGAGCCGTTGGACCTCGGCCTGCTGGCGGCCAAGGGCTCGCTGTATGTCTCGCGGCCCACGCTGTTCACGCACATCGCCACGCGCGAGACCACGCAGCAGATGGCGGACGAGCTGTTTGCCATGGTTAGCAGCGGCAAGGTCACCATCCGCATCGACCAGCGCTTTGCGCTGGCAGACGTGGCCGAGGCGCACCGCTCGCTTGAAGCGCGCAAGACCACCGGCTGCACCATCCTGACGCTTTGAGGCCGCAAGGGCTGGTTTATCTGGCCTTTCGCACCCGCAGCAATTCATCCAGGATCAGGCAGGCCGCGCCGACAGAAATGGCGGCGTCGGCCACATTGAACGCCGGGAAGTGCCAGCCCACGTAATGGAAGTCCAGAAAGTCCACCACATAGCCGTACAAAGAGCGGTCAATCACGTTGCCAATCGCGCCGCCCAAAATGCAGGCCAGCGCAAACGAGAACAGCTTTTGCCCAGAGTGGGACTTGAGCATCCAGATGATGAAGA
>JBCKNC010000157.1:0-3109 GCA_038902915.1 Polaromonas sp. | reverse complement strand
TGCCGCCTGATTCGGCGCGTTGGGAATGGCTTGAGGAGAAGGTACGCAGCCTGATGGCCCGCTATGCCTATCGCAATATCCGTACACCCATCGTCGAGCCAACGCTGCTCTTTGTCAGGGGACTGGGCGAGGTCACTGACATTGTCGAAAAAGAGATGTACTCTTTTGAAGACAGTCTCAATGGCGAAGCCCTGACGCTGCGCCCTGAAAATACGGCGGGCGTTGTGCGTGCCGTTGCCGAGCACTCCATGCTTTATGAAGGCGGCAAGCGGCTGTACTACATGGGGCCGATGTTTCGCCACGAGAGGCCACAGCGCGGCCGTTATCGGCAGTTTCACCAGATTGGTGCAGAGGCTTTGGGTTTCCCCGGGGCCGAGGTCGATGCCGAGCTTATTCTGCTGGCGGACGCGCTCTGGAAAGAGCTGGGCCTGCGCGATGTGCGACTGGAACTGAACAGCCTCGGGCAGGCAGAGGAACGCAAGCAGCATCGTGCAGCCCTTATCGCCTATCTGGAGGTCAATCAGAATCTGCTGGACGAAGAAGCCAGACGCCGTTTGCACAGCAACCCGCTGCGTATTCTGGACAGTAAAAACCCGCTAATGCAGCCCATGCTGGAACAGGCACCGAAGTTGATGGATTTTTTGGGTGAAGCTTCGCTAAAACACTTCAACGCTGTCAAAGCAATTCTTGAGGCCAATGGCATCGCCTACCGTATCAATCCCCGGCTGGTGCGCGGCATGGACTATTACAACCTCACGGTGTTTGAGTTCATCACTGAAAGTCTGGGCTCGCAGGGCACGATCTGCGGTGGTGGCCGATACGACTACCTGATCGAGCAGATAGGCGGCAAGGCGGCACCTGCAGTGGGCTGGGCACTTGGTGTCGAGCGTGTGCTGGAGCTGGTGCGCGATCAGGGGCATCCGATAACGCTGCCTGTGCCTGATGTGTATGCCGTCATTCCTGAATCCGCTTCGCTGCCTGTTGCACTCAAAACGCTTCAGGCCTTGCGTGCTGCTGGGGTCAGCGTCCAGATGCACGCCGGTGCCAGTATTGAAGGTATGGGCAGCATGAAGGCGCAGTTCAAGAAAGCGGACGGCAGTGGTGCGCGGTTTGCTCTTATTTTTGGAGCTGCCGAGCTTGCGCAGGGATGTGTCGCAGTCAAATCGCTGCGAGGCGATAAAACTGATGCAGCGTCAGTTCAGGCACTTCAGCGGCTCGACGCTGTTGCCGTTTGGGCGCAGAGCCTGTGCACGGGCGCCTGACGGCTGCCCCCTACAATCAAGGCCATTCATTTGGCAGAACAAACAGAGCTTTATGGCAAAACACCTTGATCTTGAAGAACAGGAGCAGCTTGATGACCTCAAGCACTTCTGGAAGCAGTACGGAAACCTCATCACCTGGGCGCTGATTGTCGTTTTTGGCGCTTTTGCGGCCTGGAACGGCTACCAATATTGGCAAGGCCGTCAGGCATCGCAGGCGTCAAACATGTATGACGAGCTTGAGCGGGCGGTGCAGTCCGGTGATGCAGCGCGTCTGGATCGCTCATTTGCGGACATGAAAGAGCGTTTTGGCGGTACGATTTATGCCGATCAGGCGGGGCTTCTTGCTGCCAGAATCTACTACGACAAGGGTAATGTCGAGGCTTCTCGCGCAGCGCTCAACTGGGTTGCTGAGAAGGCATCCGATAAGAGTTACCAGTCCATAGCCAAGTTGCGGCTGGCCGGTATTCTGCTTGAAACAAAAGCCTACGACGAAGCCCTCAAGCTGGTATCTAGCTCTTTCCCCAAGGATTTCGCGGCTTTGGCTTTTGATCGGCGCGGCGACATTCTGCTTGCCCAGGGCAAGCAGAATGAGGCCAAATCCGAATACGAAAAAGCCTACAAAGGACTTGATGAACGTGCCGAATATCGGCGTTTGGTCGAGGCCAAACTCAATGCGCTAGGGGTGGATCCAGATGCTGCGGCATCCAAACCGGTAATGCCCGTGACTGATTCGGAGTCGAAGAAATGATGTCTTACGTACCGTCAACCCATATTTTACGTGTGCTCCTAGCTATTATTTTGATAGCTATTCTGTCCGGATGCTCGATCTTTGGCGGCGGATCGACCAAGCCGCAACCCGCTGCTTTGCAAGGTGTGAGTGGTGCCGTTTCAGCCAAACAGGCCTGGAGCGCGCGTATCGGACAGGTTAATTTCCCGCTCGATGTCAATATCTCCGGCTCGACCGTGTTTGTGGCTGGCGGTGACGGTTCGGTCGCGGCACTTGACGCACGTACTGGCGGCGATGTCTGGCGGACCAATGTGGGCAGTCCGATTGCCGCAGGTGTCGGCAGTGACGGCAGGATCGCCGCAGTGGTCACGCGATCCAACGACCTGGTTGCATTGCAGGATGGGCGCGAAATCTGGCGTCAGAAGCTCAATGCACAGGCTTACACGGCACCATTTGTCGCTGGCGGGCGTGTGTTTGTGCTTGCAGCGGACAGATCTGTCAACGCTTTTGACGGTCAGACCGGCAAAAAGCTGTGGACCCAGCAGCGACCCAATGAGCCACTGGTATTAAGGCAGTCAGGTGTGATGCTGGCGGTGGGCGATACGCTGGTCGTTGGTCTGGCAGGACGGCTGGCTGGTCTGAATCCTTCCAGCGGAAGTATCCGCTGGGAAGCCCCGATTGCCTCGCCGCGTGGCATCAATGACGTGGAGCGTCTGGTGGATCTGGTCGGACGCGTGAGCCGGGATGGAGACATCGTTTGCGCCCGGGCTTTCCAGGCCAGTGTGGGCTGTGTCAATGCCGCGCGCGGAAACCTGCTGTGGACGAGACCCGCCAATGGCTCGCAGGGCATTCATGGCGATGAGCGTTTCCTGTTTGGTACCGAATCAGATGGTGTCGTATTTGCATGGCAACGTGCTGATGGCGAGCGCGCCTGGACGACGGATGTTTTGCGCTATCGCCAACTGACTTCTCCATTGGTGGTCGGGCGCTCGATTGCGATTGGCGATTTTGCCGGTTTTGTGCATCTTCTGTCGCGTCAAGATGGTTCGGTTTTGAACCGCCTGACCACAGATGGCAGTGCCATAGCGGCGGCTCCGGTGCTGGTTGGCAATATCCTGAT
>JBCKNC010000156.1:0-3128 GCA_038902915.1 Polaromonas sp. | reverse complement strand
TGGGCCAGCTCGGCAGCAGAAAAGCCCCGCGCTTCAAGCCGGTGCCGGAACACGGCCCACTTGGTTTTGCTGCCTATCAAGCCGATGTAGGGCAAGTCGGCCTGCTCACGCTGGCGTTGCAGGCAGGCGGCCACCACGTCAAGGTCTTCTGCATGGCTAAAGCTCATGATGAGCACACGCGATCTAGGTGCCAGATGGCGAACCGCAGCCTGTACCGGGTCTGAATGCTCGCACAGCACATTCACCGGCACGCTGGCCGGAAACACGCCGTCGCGGCTGTCTATCCACGTCAAGGCAAATGGCAGATTGGCGAGTACCCGTACCAGCGCATGACCCACATGGCCACCGCCAAACAGCGCCACAGCTTGCAGCGTGTGCGCCAGGGCTTGCGGCAGCTTTGCAGACAGCACAGGCAGATCCCGGGCACTCACGCACTCAAGGCGCAAATGCACCACGCCGCCACAGCATTGGCCCAATGCCGGGCCGAGCGCAACGCGCAGGCGCTGTGGACTTGGCGCAGAGTCGTCCCCCCTGCTGGTCGGCAACAGCAGCGCCCTAGCCCTGGCAATGGCATCGTATTCAAGGTGGCCGCCGCCTATGGTGCCTATCAGGTCGTTCGCAAAAACTGCCATCCAGGTACCGGCCTCTCGCGGCACTGAACCTTTTGTGCTTTCAATCTGCACCAGCACGCCAGGCTCCTGCGCCAGCCGGGCCAGAAAACCCGTTGCAAGTTCAAGTGGATGGCTGAAAATCATGGCTGGCGGTGCTGCAGGTTGAACAGGGCTTGGACAATAAGCTAAGGGCAAAATGATGATGACATTGAATCAGGAAAATCCGCTGTACCGGGATTCAAAAGCTACCTTAACATTAATAGTGCTTGACTGCGCCGGTCACCGGCGCGCACAATGTTGTTGAAATTTTCAACAACCAAAGGATTTGCCATGTCAACCGTCAATTTCAGTGTGCCTGACGATGTCAAAGAGGCATTCAACGCCACCTTTGAGGGGCAAAACAAGAGTGCAGTTATCGCGGGTTTGATGCGCGAAGCCGTGCAGCGTGCGCAGCGTCATCAGCAGCACATCGAGGCCGTTGATCGCATTTTGGCGCGACGCAAATTTGCACCAAGCATCACCGAAGAGCAGTTTCGCGCGGCCCGAGAAGAAGGTCGCCCATGATTTGTGTGGTCGATGCCAGCGTCGCCATCAAATGGTTTGCCGATGGCCACTGGGCCACCCGAGAAGACCACATTGAATCTGCCTTGGACATTCTGCGTGCCAGCAGGAATGGTGTGGTGGACTTTTATCAGCCCCCCCCACTTTTTGGCCGAGGTTGCCGCCGTGTTGACCCGCATCACACCCAAAACAGCCCAGCAATGCGCCCAAGACATTGCCGCCATGAGCATCACCTGGGCGGCACCCACAGTGGCTTACGCACGCGCTATTGGCTTGGCAACCCAGCTCAACTACCACCTGTTTGACACCCTGTACCACGCACTGGCACTGGAAACCCCCGGCGCCATGTTCGTCACCGCTGACCGCCGTTACTTTGACAAAGCCAAGTCTGTCGGCCAAATCGCCTGGCTACCCGACTTTGTGGTTGCGTAAGGTTTCAACTACCCCGATAGGTTGAATAGCTCCACGGGCTGACCAACAGCGGCACATGGTAGTGCTGACTGGTGTCGGCCACGCCAAAATCCAGACTCACATGGTTCAGAAAATTCGGCTCTGGCAACTCGATACCCAGCGCTTTGAAATAGCCCGCAACATCAAACACCAGCCTGTAGGTACCGACCTTGAGCGTGGCACTGTCATATAGCGGGCCATCGGGGTTGCGGCCATTGCCATTGAGCACAAAACGATTCACCAGCGTGGCCACCTCACCTGACGTGGTGTAAAGCAAAACCGACATGCCTGCGGCGGGCGTGCCGTGCATGGTGTCCAGTACGTGTGTGCTCAAGCCCATGATGCATTTTTCCAAATATTCCAGATATTGCAACTATTCCAAATAAGTTTTATAACAGATTGCAGGTTAGAACAGCGCGCAGAGTCACCGATAATTCATCTGATGGGCACTTCTAGAAATTCAGCTTTTCGGGATGAAGTGCAAGGCGCACGGAGCGCAGCAACCGGAACGTACTTCAGGTACGTGAGGATTGCGAGCACCGCGCAACGCAGCAATTCGCCCGAAAAATGAATTTATAGAAGTGCCCTTTACAAAATTTTCAAGCCCATGCACGCTGCCCCTAAAGACCTACTCTATCCTCGCGATCTCGTTGGATATGGGAAAAATCCGCCACACGCGCAATGGCCTGGCAAGGCGCGTATCGCCGTGCAGTTCGTTTTGAATTACGAAGAAGGCAGCGAAAACTCGGTGCTGCATGGCGATGCCGGTTCAGAACAATTTTTGTCGGAAATGTTCAACCCGGCCAGCTTTCCGGACCGCCACCTCAGTATGGAAAGTATTTACGAATACGGCTCACGCGCAGGTGTCTGGCGACTTCTGCGTGAGTTCGAAAAACGCAAACTACCGCTGACCGTATTCGGTGTCGGCATGGCCTTACAACGGCATCCCGATGTGACCGCTGCATTCGTCGAGCTTGGCCACGAAATAGCTTGCCACGGCTGGCGCTGGATCAATTACCAGAACATAGACGAAGCCACCGAGCGCAAACACATGCAGCTCGGCCTTAATGCGATTGAGCAACTCACCGGCACCAGGCCATTGGGCTGGTACACCGGGCGCGACAGCCCGAACACGCGTCGCCTGGTAGCCGATGAGGGGCATCTGATTTATGACAGCGACTATTACGGTGACGACCTGCCGTTCTGGACGCCGGTCAAGCGTACCGACGGCAGCGTTGTACAACGCTTGGTAGTGCCCTATGCCATGGACACCAACGACATGCGTTTTTCACTGCCGCAGGGCTTTTCACAGGGCGAAGATTTTTTTATTTATCTGCGTGATACTTTCGATGTGCTGTATGCAGAAGGCGCACCAGAGGGTAGCAACAGAGCCAAGATGATGAGCGTTGGCATGCACTGCCGCTTGCTCGGCAGGCCGGGGCGCCTACGCGGCTTGCAGCGTTTTTTAGACCACATCCAAAACCACGATCAAGTTTGGATTTGCAA
>JBCKNC010000155.1:0-3259 GCA_038902915.1 Polaromonas sp. | reverse complement strand
CCGGTTTCCCCAAAGGCTGGAAGCAGGAGTCTGCCCATGTCTGAACCCAAGCGATTGCCTTACGAAGGCCTGCGCGTCGTTGAGTTCACCCACATGGTGATGGGCCCGACCTGCGGCATGGTGCTGGCCGACTTGGGCGCCGAGGTCATCAAGGTCGAGCCCTTGTCCGGGGACAACACCCGAAAGCTGATCGGTTCGGGCGCGGGCTTTTTCCCCTTGTTCAACCGCAACAAAAAAAGCCTGGCTCTTGACCTACAGACGCCGGAAGGCAAGGAAGCGGTACTCAGGCTGATCGCCACCGCCGACATCGTGAGTGAGAACTTCAAACCCGGCAGCATGAAAAAGCTGGGACTCGATTACGACAGCCTGAAAACGCTCAACCCGCGCCTGATTTACGTGAGCCACAAGGGCTTTTTGCCCGGCCCCTACGACCACCGCACGGCACTTGATGAGGTGGTGCAGATGATGGGTGGCCTCGCTTACATGACCGGCCGCCCTGGCGACCCGCTGCGCGCCGGCACCAGCGTGAACGACATCATGGGCGGCCTGTTCGGTGCCATTGGTGCGATGGCAGCCCTCGCACAGCGGGAACACACCGGGCAAGGCCAGGAAGTGCAGAGCGCGCTGTTCGAAAACAACGTCTTTCTCGTCGCGCAGCACATGATGCAGTTTGCTGTCACCGGCCAGCCCGCAGCGCCCATGCCGGCGCGCATCTCGGCCTGGGCCATCTACGACGTGTTCAAGGTCAAAAACGACGAGCAAATTTTCCTGCCGGTGGTCAGCGATACCGCTTCGGCCATCTTCTGCGACGCCTTCGGTTTTGCCAACCTGAAAAGCGACCAACGCCTGAACAGCAATAACAACCGCGTGCGGGCCCGCGACTGGATGATGCCGCTGTTGCGCGAGCGACTGGCGGTCTACAGTGCTACCGAGTTGTCCGCCGTGTTCGAGAAAAACGCCTTGCCGTTTGCGCCCATCACCCGGCCACCGGCGGCCTGGCCCCGATCACGCTGCCCGACGGGCGTAAGACCCAAACCGTGCTGCTGCCCTTGACCCTGGACGGTGAACGCCCCGGCGTTCGGCTGTCGCCTCCCAAGCTGGGTGAACACAGTACGGAACTGCTCGCCGAACTGGGCTACAGCGCTATCGAAATAGAAGCGCTTAGTGCAATCAAGGCAGGGGCTAGCGCCTGGTTTCATTAACTTTTAGGAGACAGCATGGATTTGCAACTTCAGGACAAGACCGCGCTGGTGACAGGCGCCAGCAGCGGCATCGGCCGGGGCATTGCGCTGGCGCTGGCGGCGGAAGGGGTTCGGCTGGCGATCTCGGCACGGCGCCTGGCACTGCTCGACGAGGTGGCCGACGAAATTGTCAGCCGGGGCGGGCATCGCCCGGTGGTCATTACGTCTGACCTGTATGCGGAAGATGCCGCCAAAACCCTGACGGACGCCGCCATGGCGGGCTTGGGCGGCGTGGACATCCTGGTTAACAATGCCGGCGGCTCGCGCTCTTTTGCCGAGCTGCATGTCAGCGAAGACCGCTGGCAGGAGGCGATGACCCTGAACTTTCACCGACCGCGCCAGGTCGCGCAGGCCCTGCTGGACCAGATGATTGCGCGCAACTGGGGCCGCATCATCAACATCACCGGCAAAAGCGAGCCTGATCATGTCAATGGTGCGTTCTGCGCCAAAGCCGGCATCCACAGCTGGGCCAAGGGGCTGAGCCGCATGGTCGGCAAGAACGGCATCACGGTCAACAGCATTCCGCCCGGGCGGATCAATTCAGAGCAGATTTTGCGGAACTACACGCCGGAATACCGCCAGTGGCAGTGCGACAATGAAATCCCCGTGGGCCGTTATGGCGAACCGGAAGACATGGCTAATCTGGTGTGTTTTCTGGCCTCACCGCTGGCCAGCTACATCACCGGCGCGGTGATTCCGGTGGATGGTGGCCTGCGCCGTTACCAGTTCTGAAGGGTACTTCTATAAATTCATTTTTCGGGCGAATTGCTGCGTTGCGCGGTGCTCGCAATCCTCATGTACCTGAAGTACATTGCGGTTGCTGCGCGACCCTCGCATGAGCTCAAAGGGCGATGCGACACGCGCCTTGCACTTCATCCCGACAACGCAGTTGCAGAGAAGACTAACTTGTACCCAAGTTACGTCGTAACTAAAATCTGAATTTCTAGAAGTACCCTGAAACCAAAAAGCTTGAGCGCCTGATCTGGATCGCACGACCCCCAATGACAAGGAGACACTCATGATGAAGCATTCTTTTTCCCGCCGCACCCTCTTGCAGGCTAGCGGAAGAGGGAGCTTGCTGTAGATGGTCGATGTACTCGTGATTGGCGGCGGCAATGCCGCCTTGTGTGCTGCGCTGATGGCGCGCGAAGCCGGCGCCAGCGTGCTGCTACTGGAGTCGGCACCGCGCGAATGGCGCGGCGGCAACTCGCAGCACACGCGCAACCTTCGCTGCATGCACAATGCCCCGCAGGATGTGCTGACCGAGGCCTATCCCGAGGAAGAGTATTGGCAGGACCTGCTCAAGGTCACGGGCGGGCAAACCAACGAACAGCTGGCCCGGCTGGTGATTCGTGCGTCTTCGTACTGCCGCGACTGGATGCGCAGTCATGGCGTGCGCTTTCAGCCCGCGCTGTCGGGCACGCTGCAGCTGTCGCGCACGAATGCCTTCTTCATGGGTGGTGGCAAGGCGCTGGTCAATGCCTATTACCGCAGCGCCGAGAAACTGGGGGTGCAAATTCGCTACAACACGCCAGCGCAGCGCCTGGACATTCAGGACGGCAGATTCCTGGCCGCATACACCGGTCACGAGCGCGTTGAAGCGAAAAGCTGCGTGCTGGCCGCCGGCGGCTTCGAGTCCAACCGAGAATGGTTGAGCGAGGCCTGGGGGCAGAACGCCGACGGCGAATGGCCAGCCGACAACTTCCTGATCCGCGGCACCCGCTACAACCAGGGCGTCTTGCTCAAACACCTGCTGGAGGAGCACCGCGCCGACAGCATTGGCGATGCCACGCAGGCCCACATGGTGGCCATCGACGCGCGCGCGCCGCTCTACGACGGCGGCATCTGCACCCGCATCGACTGCGTCTCGCTGGGCCTGGTGGTGAACAAAAACGCCGAGCGCTTTTACGACGAAGGCGAGGATTTCTGGCCCAAGCGTTATGCGATTTGGGGCCGCCTGGTGGCGCAGCAGCCGGGCCAGACCGCCTATTCCATCATCGACGCCAAGGCCATCGGCC
>JBCKNC010000154.1:0-3326 GCA_038902915.1 Polaromonas sp. | reverse complement strand
TTCAAACGCGGTATGGCCTCAGAAATACCCGAAAGAATACCCGCTCTAGGAGACATCTCACTTGAGGACGCTTCTAGAAATTCAGATTTTCGGGATGAAGTTCAAGGCGCGTGTCGCACCGCGCAACGCGGCAATTCGCCCGAAAAATGAATTTATAGAAGTGCCCTTAAACTGCACGCATCTGCCTATGTCCGCCACACCACTGCCCTCCACCGCTGTTTCTGCCAGCCCTGCACCACTGACTTTGTGGCGCCTCTGGTGGCGCAAACAGTCCCCGTCGCGGCAGGATCGCTTCATTACCCTGGGGCCGCTGCTGGCGGTGATATTGTTTTTGGCGGCGGTGATTGCCGCCTTCGGCTATCTGCGCATTGAAGAAATCAACCGCGAGCAGCAGGCCGTCAAGCGCGATGTTGAATACGCCCAGCAACGCCTGCGCCTGCGCCTGCTGGAGCGGCAGGAGCAGTTGATGCGCATTGGCCGCGATATTTCCAACAAGGACGTGGACGCGAAAGAGTTCATCTCGCAGGCTGAATCGCTGGTCAACCAGTACCCCGAGCTGCTGGCCGTTACTTGGGTGAATGCAAAACGCCGCGTCAAGGCGGCCTATGCGTCGGCCAGCGCCAACGCCGCGCAGTTGCGTGGTGTCGGTGAGGTGCTCAAAGCTGGTGAAACCGATGGCACTTACGGCCTGGCGCGTGACCTGCGGCAGCCGGTTTATTCACGCCCGATCAACCCGACAGAAAGCAGCAACTACAACGCGCCGACGCTGCAAATCATGATCCCACTCGATGACCATGGCAAGTTTGCTGGTGTCATCATGGGCGAATACGCGATTGACGGGCTGCTGCGCTTTGGCGTGCCCACCGAGGTGACGGCCAAGTACGCGGTGACGCTGGTGGACGATAAAAATTATGTGCTGGCTGGCAACCTGCCGCCGCGCAACCCCGCAGCCCGACTGCTGCCCTGGCCTGAAAACGCAGCTGAATATGAAATCCCGGTGTCGCCTGTAGGCAATAGCCTGCTGATACGCGCACAGGGTTACCGTACGTCGCTGGGCGTGGTGGGCAGCGGCTTTTTCTGGCTGGTCAGTGCCTTGAGCGCGCTGACGGTGTGGATGCTGCTTGGCACCTGGCGCCACACGCACCGACTGGTACAGGCCCAGCAGGCGCTGATCAGTGAAACCAACTTTCGCCGCGCCATGGAAAACTCCATGCTCACCGGTATGCGTGCACTCGATTTGCAGGGCCGCATCACCTATGTCAACCCCGCCTTTTGCCAGATGACCGGGTTTAGTGAGGCCGAGCTGGTGGGTTGCACGTCGCCCTTTCCGCACTGGCCGGAGGCCGAAGTTGACACGCTGATGGCGCGGCTGGACGACGAGCTGCATGGCCGCACACCGCCTGCGGGCTTCGAGGTCAAGGTCAAGCGTAAAAACGGTCAACTTTTTGACGCGCGCCTGTACGTGTCACCGCTGATAGACCCGCGTGGCCAGCAAACGGGCTGGATGACCTCCATGACCGACATCACCGAACCGCGGCGTATCCGGGACGAACTATCGGCCTCATACGAGCGCTTTACCACCGTACTTGAAGGCCTCGATGCGGCTGTGTCCGTGGCACCGCTGGGCAGCGAAGATCTGCTGTTTGCCAACAAGCTGTACCGTTCATGGTTTGGCGGTGAGGTATCGGGCCACATCAATCTGATTGCCCAGGCCGGTGTACCCGCTGCCGCGCCGGTAGACGATGCGCTCGATGCGGTTGACGGCCTGGCCGGTTTTCCCACCGACACACTGACCACGGCGCAGACAGAAAACGCCGAGATTTTTGTACCCGAACTGTCCAAGTGGCTGGAAGTGCGCTCGCGCTACCTGACCTGGGTGGATGGCCGCCTGGCGCAGATGGTGATTGCCACCGACATCACCCCGCGCCGCCATGCCGAAGAGCAGGCCGCACAGCAAAACGAACGCGCGCAAACCGCCAGCCGCCTTATCACGATGGGAGAGATGGCCTCCAGCGTGGCGCATGAGCTGAACCAGCCACTCACCGCCATCAACAACTATTGCAACGGCATGGTATCGCGCATCAAAAGCCAACAGATCAGCAACGAAGACCTGCTGGTTGCACTGGAAAAAACAGCCCGGCAGGCACACCGTGCCGGGCAAATCATCCAGCGCATACGCTCCTTTGTCAAACGCAGCGAGCCGAACCGCACATCAAGCGACGTGGCCACGATTGTCAGCAACGCCATGGAGCTGGCCGACATCGAACTGCGCCGCCACCATGTCCGCCTTTCTCACTACATTGCCGCGCGGCTGCCCGCCATCATGGTGGACCCCATCCTGATCGAGCAGGTGCTGATTAACCTGATGAAGAACGCTGCTGAGTCGATTACGCAGGCGATGCTGCCCACAGCTAGGCGCAGCGTTGAACTGCGGGTGGTGCCCAAACACATTGAAGAGCAGAGCGTGGTGGAGTTTTCAGTGCTTGATTCGGGGCGCGGCCTGTCACCCGAAGTGATGGTCCGACTGTTTGAAGCGTTTTACTCCACCAAGGCCGAAGGCATGGGCATAGGCCTCAAACTGTGCCGCAGCATTGTCGAGTCGCACCAGGGGCGGATGATTGCCGAGAACCTCTACAATGGCGACGAGGTGGTCGGGTGCCGGTTCAGCTTCTGGATTCCTGTAATTCCCCTGCTTTCACCAGCACCACCTGCTACAGACAACGTAGCGCTCACCTGAGCATCCAAAAATTGCGCATTAGTACTTCACACTGAAAGTCTGGCATGAGCTTGATACAAAAAAAAGGCACTGTCTACGTTGTTGATGATGACGAGGGCGTGCGCGACTCGTTGCAATGGCTGCTTGAAGGTAAAGACTACCGGGTACGCTGCTATGACTCGGCAGAAAGCTTTTTGAGCCGCTACGACGCACGCGAAGTGGCCTGCCTGATTGTGGATATCCGCATGGGCGGCATGACCGGGCTGGAACTGCAGGATCGGCTGGTCGAGCGCAAGTCGCCACTGCCGATTGTTTTCATCACCGGGCACGGCGACGTTCCGATGGCGGTGAAAACCATGAAAAAAGGTGCCATGGACTTCATCCAGAAGCCCTTTCAGGAAGAAGCGCTCGTCAACCTGGTCGAACGTATGCTGGAGCAGGCTAGGCAAGCCTTTGCAGGCCACCAGCAATCTGCCAGCCGCGATGCCCTGCTCGCCAAGCTGACCTCGCGTGAAACGCAGGTACTCGAACGCATCGTGGCAGGCCGGCTGAACAAGCAGATTGCCGACGACCTGGGCATCAGCATCAAGACGGTGGAAGCACACCGCGC
>JBCKNC010000153.1:0-3334 GCA_038902915.1 Polaromonas sp. | reverse complement strand
CGTTTGGGCCGCCGCACGCGCTGATGCAGGCATATCCCTGGGGCGGTACGATAGCGTCGTGCTCGCCCGACATCAGGACCCTATCGCCGCTATCGCCACTGCCCCCGGGCGCGGCGCGGTGGGGATTGTCCGCATTTCCGGGAAAAGCATTGCGCCGCTGATAGCGGCTGTGTGTGGCCGGCGGCTGTCACCCCGGCAGGCGACTTATCTGCCGTTTCGCGACGCGCGCGGGCAGATCATCGACCAGGGGCTGGCGATTTACTTCCCGGCACCCCATTCCTACACCGGTGAAGACGTGCTGGAGCTGCAGGCGCACGGCGGGCCTGTGGTGCTGCAGTTGCTGCTGGCGCGCTGTCTGGAAGCGGCCGCAGACATCGATGCAGCCACCGGCCAGCCGCAACTGGCCGGCCTTCGCCTGGCCCAACCCGGCGAATTCACCGAACGGGCTTTTCTGAACGACAAGATTGACCTGGCGCAGGCCGAAGCCATTGCGGACCTGATTGATGCCAGCACCGAGATGGCGGCGCGCTCGGCGGCACGATCCCTGTCCGGTGAGCTTTCCAAAGAGGTTCATTCGCTGCTCGACCAGTTGGTGCATCTGCGCATGCTGGTGGAAGCCACGCTGGACTTTCCCGAAGAAGACATTGATTTTCTGCAGAAAGCCGATGCCCAAGGCCAGCTGATGCGGCTGCGGCAAACGCTGGCCACGGTGCTACAGCGCGCGCAGCAGGGCTCGATTTTGCGTGAAGGCATCAAGGTCGTGATTGCCGGGCAGCCGAACGCCGGCAAAAGCTCGCTGCTCAACGCGCTGGCCGGTGCCGAGCTGGCCATCGTCACACCGATTGCAGGCACCACGCGCGACAAGGTCATGCAGCTGATTCAACTCGACGGCGTGCCGCTGCATGTGGTCGACACCGCCGGCTTGCGTGATGCGGGGGATGGCTTGCAAGACATTGATGAAGTTGAAAAAATCGGTATCGAACGTGCTTGGGCGGAAATACAAAGTGCTGACGCGGTTTTGTTTCTGCACGACCTGTCACGCCAGAGCGCTAGCAATTACATAGCTAATGACGTACATATTGCTGGCCTTCTGGCGCAAAAGTTGCCTTCAAAAACACCGATCATCGATGTCTGGAACAAGTCTGACATAGCCGATGCGCAAGCACTGGCGAAGACGGCGGACGGCATTGCGATGTCTGCTAAAACCGGTGCCGGGCTGCAACACCTGCGGCAGCGGCTGCTACAGGTGGTGGGCTGGCAATCAGCCCCCGAAGGTGTTTATATGGCCAGGGCGCGGCATGTGCAGGCTTTGCAACGTGTTGCTGGGCAACTGGCACGGGCCAGCGCCCAGCTTGGCGCTGCGCAGCCCGCGCTCGATCTGCTGGCCGAAGACCTGCGCCAGGCGCAACTGCATTTGAGCGAGATCACCGGCCAGTTCACAGCCGATGATTTGCTGGGCGAAATCTTTTCGCGCTTTTGCATCGGCAAGTAAGTTTTTGGGGTCAGAGCCCAATAACTTAGAAAAGTTTTTTCTCTGCCATCGCCAGCGCTTCGGGCTTGCCTGACAGCACCAGCGTGTCGCCACCTTCCAGCAGGGTGTCGTCATGGATGCTGGCCACGCGCCCGTTGCTGCGCCGCAGGCTGACCACGCGCACGCCGCTGGCTGCCAGCAGCACTGCGCCCAGCAACTGCCCAACCGGCTTGATAACAAGGGGCAGTGTGACGGTCGAGAGGCGCTCCTCATCCAGCTCGTTGACCGTGTCGTCGTCGGCGCCGCGAAAATAACCACGCAGCAGGTTATAGCGCGCGTCGCGCTGCTCCTGCACCACGCGAATCACGCGCCGCATGGGAACACCTACCAGCGCCAGTGCATGGCTGGCCAGCATCAGGCTGCCTTCAATCGCTTCGGGCACCACTACGGTCGCACCGGCGGCCTGCAGTTTTTCAAGATCATGGTCATCCACGGTGCGCACAATCACCGGCACCGTGGGCGCATGGGCGCGCGCATTGGCCAGTACCTTGAGGGCGCTGGCGGTGTCCAGGTAGGTCACCACCACGGCGCTGGCGCGCGCCAGACCCGCCGCCATCAGGGACTGTAGCCGCACGGCGTCGCCAAACACCACCGAGTCGCCAGCCGCCGCCGCCTGGCGCACACGGTCCGGGTCCAGGTCAAGCGCGATGTAGGGAATGCCTTCGGCCTCTAGCAGATGGCCCAGGTTTTGCCCGCAACGGCCATAGCCGCAGATGATGACGTGCTTGCTGGTGTTGATGGACTTGCGCGCAATCGAGGTCATCTGCAGCGACTGTTGCAGCCAGTCGCTGGACACCAGACGCATCACGATGGCGTTGCTGTACATGATGATGAAGGGCGTTGCCAGCATCGACAGCACCATGCTGGCCAAAATCGGATTGAGTAGATTGGGCGGCAGCAGCGCGCTCTGGTTGGCTAGCATCAGCAGCACAAAACCAAACTCGCCGCCCTGCGCCAGGTACAGGCCGGTGCGCAGCGACACGCCCGCCGTCGCCCCCAGCGCGCGCGCCAGGCCAGTGACCAGCGCCAGTTTGAAGAGCACCGGCAGCGTTGCCAGCAGCAATACCAGCGGCCAGCGTTCGAGCACAATGCGCCAGTCCAGCAGCATGCCGACGCTGATAAAAAACAGGCCCAGCAGCACATCGTGAAACGGTCTAATGTCGGTCTCAACCTGGTGCTTGAACTCGGTTTCCGAGATCAGCATACCGGCGATAAAGGCACCCAGCGCAAGGCTCAAACCAGCCAGCTCCGTCAGCCAGGCCAGCGCCAGCGTGACCAGCAGCAGGTTGAGCACAAACAGCTCTTCGCTTTTGCGGCGCGCTACGATGGTGAGCCACCAGCGCATGACGCGCGGCCCGCCGGTGAGCAGCAGGCTGACCAGCAGGGTGGCTTTCAGGCCGGCCACGGCCAGCGCGGTAAAAAGTTGGTCGGCCGGCGCGCCAAGTGCCGGAATCACCACCAGCAGCGGCACCACGGCCAGGTCCTGAAACAGCAACACACCCATCACGCGCTTGCCGTGCTCGGACTCGAGCTCCAGCCGCTCAGACAGCAGCTTGACGACGATGGCGGTGCTGCTCATGGCCATCGCGCCGGACAGCGCCAGCGCGGTTTGCCAGGGCATCTGCCACAGGCTGGGTGCCAGCACGGCCAGGAACAGGGAGCCGGCCGTGCCCAGCACAATCGTGGCGACGACCTGCAGCAACCCCAGGCCAAACACGTGGCGACGCATGGAGCGCAGCTTGGGCAGGTTGAATTCCAGTCCGATCACAAACATCAAAAACACCACGCCAAACTCACCCAGGC
>JBCKNC010000152.1:0-3389 GCA_038902915.1 Polaromonas sp. | reverse complement strand
TCATCTGCTGTCCATCGAGGGGCTGCCAAAAGCCACTTTGACGTACATCCTAGACACGGCGGCAAACTTCGTCAGCGTGAGCGACCGCGAGGTTAAAAAAGTCCCGCTGCTGCGCGGCAAAAGCGTTTTCAATCTGTTTTTTGAAAACTCCACCCGTACCCGCACCACGTTCGAGATTGCCGCTACACGGCTGTCTGCAGATGTCATCAACCTGGACATTGCCCGCTCGTCGGCCTCCAAGGGCGAGTCACTGCTAGACACTATTTCAAACCTGAGCGCCATGGCGGCCGATATTTTTGTGGTCCGGCACGGCGAGTCCGGCGCGCCTTATTTGATAGCCCAGCATGTCGCGCCGCATGTACACGTCATCAATGCCGGTGACGGCCGCCATGCCCACCCGACGCAGGGGCTGCTGGACATGTACACGATACGGCACTACAAAAAAGACTTCAGCAACCTCACGGTAGCCATCGTCGGCGACGTGCTGCATTCGCGTGTGGCACGTTCTGACATTCATGCCCTGACCACCTTGGGCTGCGCCGAGGTGCGCGTGGTTGGCCCCAAAACCATAGTACCCGCCGACATGGCGCAAATGGGTGTGCGGGTCTGCAACACGCTGGAAGAAGGTATCAAAGGGGCAGATGTCATCATCATGCTGCGTCTGCAAAATGAACGCATGTCAGGCGCGCTGCTGCCCAGTAGTCAAGAGTTCTTCAAAAGCTTTGGCTTGACGAATGAAAAACTCACGCTTGCCAAACCCGATGCCATCGTGATGCACCCTGGCCCCATCAACCGCGGTGTCGAGATTGACTCGGCTGTTGTTGATGGTGCGCAGAGCGTGATCTTGCCGCAAGTCACATTCGGAATTGCGGTGCGCATGGCAGTGATGACCATCGTTGCGGGAAATGATTCATGAAAATTCTCATCAAAAATGGCCGTGTCATGGACCCGGCTTCCGGCTTTGATCAAAAGGCCGATGTCGCTATCGCCGGTGGCCGCATCGTTTCTATCGGCGACGTACCGGCTGATTTCACGCCGGCCAAAACCATTGATGCGACTGGCTGCATCGTTGCGCCTGGCCTGATTGATTTGTCGGCCCGCCTGCGCGAGCCGGGTTATGAGCATGAAGGCATGTTGGAGAGCGAGCTGGCCGCTGCCGTGGCTGGTGGTGTGACCAGCTTGGTGTGCCCGCCCGATACCGATCCGGTGCTGGATGAACCTGGCCTGGTTGAAATGCTCAAGTTCCGCGCTGAAAAACTGCACCAGTCGCGCGTCTTCCCGCTGGGTGCATTGACCCGCTCGCTCAAGGGTGAGGCGCTGACTGAAATGGTCGAGCTGACCGAAGCCGGTTGCGTTGGCTTTAGCCAGGCAGAGGTGCCGCTGGCCAATACCCAGGTGCTGATGAGCGCCATGCAATACGCGGCTAGCTTTGGTTATAGCGTGTGGCTGCGGCCACAAGAAATGTATTTGGGTACAGGTGTTGCGGCCAGCGGTGCATTGGCCACGCGGCTTGGTTTAAGTGGTGTGCCCGTGGCCGCAGAAACCATTGCGCTGCATGTGATTTTCGAGATCATGCGGGCCACCGGGGCGCGCGTGCATATTTGCCGCATCAGCAGCGCGGCGGGTGTGGCGCTGGTGGCCGAGGCAAAAGCGCAGGGCTTGCCAGTGACGGTTGACGTCAGCATCAACAGCCTGCACCTGACGGATGCAGACATCGGTTACTTTGACAGCCGTATGCGGCTTGACCCGCCATTGCGCCAGCAGCGTGACCGCGACGCGATTGCGCAAGGTCTGCTTGACGGCATGATTGACGCGCTGGTCTCGGACCACACACCGGTCGATGAAGATGCCAAAACGCTGCCGTTTGCCGAGGCAGAGCCCGGTGCCACAGGGCTTGAGCTACTGTTGTCCTTGGCTTGCAAGTGGCATCTTGACAGCAAGGGCGGGGCGGTCAATTTGATGCGAGCACTCGCCGTGCTGACCTGCGAGCCCGCCCGCGTGTTAGGCCCAGCGCTAGCCTCGTTTGAAGCGAGCGCTGGCAAGCTGGTGGTGGGTGGTGTGGCTGACGTTTGCGTGTTCGACCCCGCAGCCGAATGGACAGTCGAGCCCAACGCCCTGCGGAGTCAGGGCAAGCACACACCGTTTTCTGGTTATCAGCTACCAGCCAAAGTGCGTTGCACGCTGGTGGGTGGGCGCGTGGCTTTTGAAGCACCCTAAAAAGTAGCATGAAAATAACATGACAGAAAGCCTTCGCGCCGCTGGGCGGCTGCTGCGTGCGCTGCTTCACGTCATCGGTGGCGTATTCACGATTTACACCCGCTTTGGTAAGCTCGATTCAGCCCAGCGTTTTGTGATTATCCAGGCGTGGTCAACCCAGCTGCTGCGCATCATCGGCATCACCGTCAAGCTGCACGGCACGCCGCCCACGCATGGCCCGCTGCTGCTGGTGTGCAACCATATTTCGTGGCTCGACATCAGCGTGCTGCACGCCGTATGCCGCTGCCGTTTTGTGGCTAAAGGAGATGTCAAACACTGGCCCGTGATCGGGCGCCTAGCCATAGGCGGCGACACACTTTTCATAGAACGCGAAAGCCGCCGCGCCGCGATGCGCGTGGTACACCATGTGGCCGAAGCGCTGCGTGATGGCGACATGGTGGCGGTGTTCCCTGAAGGCACCACAGGCTACGGTGAAGAGCTGCTAGCTTTTCACGCCAATTTGATCCAGGCCGCCATATCCAGCGGCGCACCCGTGCAACCTTTGGCCTTGCGTTTTACCGACACCGCAGGTCAGCACACCCGCGTACCCAGTTACGTCGGCGACGACCCCTTGCAAGCTTCTATCTGGCGCACACTGCGCGCCGACGCGCTGGTGGCCAATGTGTGGGTAGGCGCTGCACAGCAGTGTGATGGCCGCGACCGCCGCGCCTGGGCACATGCGCTGCGCGAGGAGGTTGCGGCGCTGCGTGGTGTTTAGTTCTGCCCCACACTGTGCTGTTAGTTAAATTGGTGGTTTAAAAAATTCGTATATCAAACCGAATTCAGTTAATATTCAGTCCATGATACTCACCAACCAAGTCCAGCCGGTTTCGTGCCTTAAGGCCAATGCAGCCGAAATCATGCGCAATATGGCCAACGACCATAAGCCCATGGTCATCACGCAAAACGGCAAAGCCACTGCCGTCCTGCAAGACTTGGCCTCGTTTGAGCAAACGCAAGAAACCATGGCGCTGCTTAAAATTTTGGCTTTGGGTAACGCACAGGTAGAAGCTGGGCGCGTCACCCCTGCGAAAGAAGCCTTCGCGCAAGTACGCCGTAGCCGCAAAATGGCCAAAGCCCAATAAAACCAGGCGTTGAAAGCTATTAAATTAATAGCGTTTGAGTTTAGGGCA
>JBCKNC010000151.1:0-3430 GCA_038902915.1 Polaromonas sp. | reverse complement strand
TACTTTGCCTGTGCTGCCCGCAGCAGCACCTCAAATTCCCCGGCTGGAACCGCTTTGGAATACAACCAACCCTGCGCATAGTCACAACCGTAAGCGGCGAGCAGATCGCGCTGCTGTTCGGTTTCAACGCCTTCTGCAATCACTTTCAGTCCCAGTTTATGCGCCATCACGATAATCGCCTCGCACAAGGCCTGATCATCCGCGCCATCTTCCAGGTTGCTTATAAATGAGTGGTCAATTTTGAGGTAATCGATGTCGAATTTCTTCAGGTAGGACAGCGATGAATAGCCGGTGCCAAAATCATCCAGCGCCACTTGTATACCCGCATCACGGAATGCGAGCAGCTTCTCTGTGACGTTTGCCTCGGCATTCAGCAATAAACCTTCAGTAATTTCAATGACCAGACTTTGCCCTGGCAAGTCCATTGCACGCAAATGACTGAGCCACGACGATTCGTCATTTGCCCCATCCTTGGGAAACTGCACGGGTGATACATTCACGCTGATTTGAAGCTCGGGCACGAACCGCTCTCTCCAGCGTTTAAGCTCGCGCATGGCCTCGTGAAACACCCAGTCGCCGATTTCATGAATCAGCCCGGTCTCTTCCGCCAGCGGGATGAACTGCGCCGGGCTGACCATGCCACGCTCAGGGTGCTGCCAGCGCAGCAGCGCCTCGGCTTTATGAATCTTGCCGGTCGCTATTTCCACGATAGGCTGGTAGTAAACCACGAGCTGCTTGCCAGGCAGGGCATGGCGCAAAGCGTTGAGTAGATGCAGGCGGGTTTGGGCAGCTTCCTGCAAAGCCGCCGTGAAGTAGTGGAAGCGGTTGCGCCCTGAGTTTTTGGCGACATACATTGCCTGATCGGCGTTCCTGATCAGGGTATCCGCTTCTTGGGCATCGTCGGGATATAGGGTAATGCCCATACTGACAGACACATAGACCGTCTCTTGCAGCAACTCAAAGGGGGCGGCAAGGCGATCAACAATCTTCTGCGCAATGCGCTCGACGCTGTGGACATCCTCCAGCGCGGGCAAGATGACGGTAAATTCGTCACCCCCCAGGCGGGCCACGGTATCTGATTCGCGTACGCACTCGGTGATTCGCCGCGCTACCTCAACCAGCAACACATCGCCCTGCGCGTGCCCCAGGGTATCGTTCACCTCTTTAAAGCGATCCAGGTCCAGCAGCAGCAGCGCCATCGGTAAACCGGAGCGGTGCGACTTCTTGATTTCCTGCTCCAGCCGGTCGTGGAACATGCGGCGGTTGGGCAATCCGGTCAAGGTATCGAAATTGGCCTGTCGCCAGATTAGGTCTTCCGACACCTTTTTATCGGTGAGATCGCGCCAGGTGGTGATGAGCAGTTGCCGCTCCCCCAGCAGGATCGGGGTGAGCAGGACCTCCACCGGGAAATCCTCCCGATGAGTACTGCAGTGGGTCCACTCGAAACGGTGGCTGCCGTTGCGCAGGGCCGTGGCGATCATTTCATCGGCCTTTTCGCCAGAGGGCCGTCCGTCCGGCTGGTACGGCGGCGAGAGTTTGGCCGGGTGCAGCAAAAGCAGTTCCTGCTTGTCCGTGCAGCGCAGCATGTCCGTAGCCGCCTGGTTGCAATCAATGAACTGGCCTGCCTTGGCGTCGAGGAGCAGCAGCGCATCGGCCGTGCGCTCAAACATCAGGCGGAAGCGGTTTTCGCTGTCGCGCAGCTCTCCTTCGATCCGCTTGCGCTCGGTGACGTCGCGCGAGACCACCACCACCTTGGAGACTTTGCCGTCGACATCGCGGATGGTGCGCCCGTCGGACTCCATGAACCGGATGCTGCCGTCCTTGAGCAAAAAGCGGAATTCAGCACGATCGCCGATGCCCGTCGTCACGGCCTTCTGGAACACTTCCTGGATCCGCTCGCGGTCGTCGGTGTGGATTGCCGTAAAGGAACTGCCGCCCTGGGGGATGTCCTCCTCGCGAAACAGCGTCCGGTAAGAAGGGCTGTTGTAGATGCGGCGGCCTTCGGTGTCGAGCACCGCGACGAGATCACCGACGTTTTCGACGATGGTGCGGAACAGTTCCTGGGTTTCGTAGAGCCTGCCCTTCATGAGTTCGGAATTCAGGCGGTTGGCTGTTTGCGTGGCCTCTATCGCATCTTGTAGATCCCTTTCCCGCGCCTTGAGCTCCTCGTTGACGTGCACCGCCTGCTCGTAGGTCGAGATCAACAAGTCCAGGATCTGCTGGCGCTCGGCGGTGATGAAATGCTTCTCGCCGCCGAGGTAGATTTCGACCCCCATCTGCATCCTTGGGGTCTTGCGCAGCTCCAGATTCATCAAAAGATACTCGATGCGCGACAACAGGTAGCGCTCTTCATACGGCTTGCGGATGAAGTTGTCGGCGCCGCACTCCAGGCCGCGGATGACGTCCTGCGAGTCGGAGAGCGTGGTCACCAGGATCACCGGGATGTCCTTCAACTTCTCGTCGGCTTTGATCGCCCTGCACAGGCCATAGCCGTCCAGCTCCGGCATCACCACGTCGCTGATGATCAGGGATGGCCGGCGCTGCCTGGCCGCGGCTAGCGCGTCCTTGCCGTTGACCACGGCCACCACCGCGTAACCATTTTTCTCGAGCAGATATTCCAGTTGTGCACGCTGGGTCGGACTGTCCTCGGCGATGAGGATTTCTAGGTCATTATTTTTATCCGATTTCATGGCGTGCACTCCATTTTATTTTCCGTTATTGGCCAGACTCGTCAGCACTGCGGCGATTTTATCCGGCGACAGAACCAGTGTCGCCGCACCGAGCTTGATCGCCTCGCCCGGCATACCATGCACGACCGAGCTGTCCTTGTCCTGGGCAAAGGTGACCGCCCTGAAGCCTTCCGCACTCACCCGCAACGGGCATGGGGTTTTTACGGGCATCGTCTGAGGCTCTACCGTTCGACGCAACCCCACCAGGGCTGCTTTGGAGCGGCTTTCTCGAATGGCGATTCCCAACACCGTCCGAAAACCATTAATCCATCTGGAGTACACGCTAAATAGACGGTTGCGGGACGCACCAAGAGTGTCCAAATAGAGTCATAATTTTTATTTATTGACATAATCTATAAAAACTCTTAGACTTCAAATAGACAATCAACTATTTGAAAAAGGAGTTTGTGATGAGTGCAACGAAGACCACCAGCAGCGGCAAGCGTATTGGCTATGTTCGCGTCAGCAGTGCGGATCAGAACGACGCACGCCAACTTGAAGGCTTGGTCGTGGATAAAACCTTTGCCGATAAGGCCAGCGGCAAAGATACCAATCGGCCCCAACTTCAAGCCATGTTCGAGTTTGTACGCGAGGGTGACCATATCTATGTCCACAGCATGGACCGGCTTTCGCGCTCACTGCGTGACTTGCAAGAAGTGGTGGAGCGGCTCACTAGCAAGGGCATCAGCGTAACGTTTGTC
>JBCKNC010000150.1:0-3464 GCA_038902915.1 Polaromonas sp. | reverse complement strand
TGAATTTATAGAAGTGCCCGTAATCATCAGGGGGAAAGCAATGCTAGCATGTGAGGTCAAAAACATGAGTCTAGAGATGGTCACTTCAGCGCGTATAAAAAAGAGCAACGATCGGAGCAGCGAACGCCCGCTGGTCGAAGACATCCGCCTGCTCGGGCGCATCCTCGGCGACGTGATTCGCGAGCAGGAAGGCGTTGCCGCGTATGAGCTGGTCGAGCAAATCCGCAAGCTGTCAGTCGCTTTCCGGCGTGATGCAGACCAGGAGGCCGACAGGGCGCTGAAGAAATTGCTCAAGGGCCTGTCGAGTGACCAGACCGTCAGCGTGATCCGCGCCTTCACCTATTTCAGCCACCTGGCCAACCTGGCTGAAGACCGCCACCACATCCGCCGCCGTGCCATCCATGAACGTGCCGGCGACACACAGGAAGGCAGCATTGAAGTCGCTCTGGCACGCCTGCGCTGGGCCGGCATAGCGCCAAAAACCATAGCCCACACGCTGGCACGCAGCTTTGTCTCGCCGGTACTCACCGCACACCCGACCGAAGTGCAGCGCAAAAGTATTCTGGATGCCGAGCGCGACATTGCACAGCTGCTCACGTCGCGTGACGAGATCAAGGCACTGACACTGGCGATGACGGCCGTCAGCCCGGCACGCGCCGCCAAAGACGCACTCACGCCGCGCGAGATGGCCGCCAATGAAGCGCAGTTGCGCGCCCGCGTGATGCAACTCTGGCAAACCCGCCTGCTGCGTTCTACCAAGCTGACGGTGGCTGACGAAATTGAAAACACACTGAGCTATTACGAAGCGACTTTTCTGCGCGAGATACCCAAGCTCTATGCCAACCTGGAGCGTGAGCTGGGCAACCATGCCGTGCACAGCTTTCTGCGCATGGGCCAATGGATAGGCGGCGACCGCGATGGCAACCCCAACGTCAGCGCCGACACGCTCAACTATGCCCTGGCCAGGCAAGCCGAAGTCGCCTTACGCCACTACCTGACCGAGGTGCATTTTCTGGGTGGCGAGCTGTCGCTGTCCGACATGCTGGTAGATGTCAGTCCGGCCATGCGCACCTTGGCCGAAAGCTCGCCAGACACCAACGAGCACCGCCAGGACGAACCCTACCGCCGCGCACTGACGGGCGTGTACGCGCGCCTGGCCGCCACCCTCAAAAGCCTGAGCGGTGGCGATGCCGCACCCCACGCGGTCGCGCCGCAAAATCCTTATGCCAGAGCAGAAGATTTTCTGCTTGACCTGCGCACCATCGAAGCGTCACTGCGCGCCAACCACGGCGAGGCGTTGATCGCCCAGCGCCTGCACCCGCTGATCCGTGCGGTTGATGTGTTTGGCTTTCACCTTGCCACCGTCGATTTGCGCCAGAGCTCTGACAAGCACGAAGAAGTCGTGGCCGAACTGCTGGCCGTAGCCCGAGTAGCGCCCGCTTACGCAAGCCTTGACGAATTTGCCAAGCGTGCGCTGCTGATGCGTTTGCTCAATGATGCACGGCCGCTGCGCGTGGTGGGCAGCCACTATTGCGCCCATACACAGGGCGAGCTGGCAATTTTTGAAACCGCACTCACGGCACGCGCCCGCTTTGGCAAAGAGGCGATTCGCCACTACATCATCAGCCACACCGAAACCGTCAGTGATTTGCTTGAAGTGCTGCTGCTGCAAAAAGAAGTTGGCTTGTTCAAAGGTATTTTGGAAGATAACGCTACCTACGACCTCATCGTGGTGCCGCTGTTTGAAACCATTGGAGACCTGCGCAACGCAGCGCCCATCATGCGCGAGTTTTATGCGCTGCCCGGCATTGCGCAACTCGTCAAACGCAGCGGCGCAGAGCAGGACATCATGCTCGGCTACTCAGACAGCAACAAGGACGGTGGCATTTTCACCAGTAACTGGGAGCTGTACCGCGCCGAGATTGCACTGGTGGAATTGTTTGATGAGCTAGCGAAGCGCGGCCTGAGAGCCGCCGGGCCGCCCCAAGGCGCGAGCGCCCCATCACCTAGTGAAAGGGGCAGCGTATCGCCGGAGGCACGCGAAGCGACAAGCGTGGGGGTCGACATGCGCCGCGCAGGGCCGCCCCAAGCAAGCACAGCCCCTGCTCGTGACAAAAGGGGCAGCGTAACGCCGCAGGCTCGCGAAGCGACAAGCGTGGGGGTCGCACCTCACAACATTCAGCTCAGAATGTTTCATGGCCGTGGCGGCACGGTAGGCCGTGGCGGTGGCCCCAGCTACCAGGCCATTCTGGCGCAACCACCAGGCACGGTGCGCGGGCAAATTCGTTTGACTGAACAGGGCGAAGTGATTGGCTCCAAATACGCCAACCCCGAAATCGGCAGACGTAATTTAGAAACACTGGTAGCCGCCACGCTGGAGGCCACGCTGCTGCAACCCACCAAGCCAGCCACCACAGCTTTTCTGCAAGCCGCAGCAGAAATCTCTACCGCCAGCATGGCCGCCTACCGGGCGCTGGTATACGACACACCGGGTTTTACTGAATATTTTTTCAGCTCCACGCCGATAAGAGAAATCGCAGAGCTCAATATCGGCTCACGCCCAGCTTCGCGATATGTGGCCCCCACGCTCGGCACTGGCGTGTCCTCGCTGCCCCCCGAGGGGGCTGAACTTGCTCGGGGCGGCCCTTCGCTGCGTTCGGCGGCCTTACTACCACGTATCGAAGACCTGCGTGCCATACCTTGGGGCTTTAGCTGGGGCCAGTGCCGCCTGACGCTACCCGGCTGGTACGGCTTTGGCTCGGCCATTGCGCAGTATCTGGCCGCAGGCAAAACACCCGCAGAAAAAAAAGAAACGCTGGCTGTGCTGCAAAAAATGTACAAGCAGTGGCCCTTCTTCAGCACCCTGTTAAGCAACATGGACATGGTGCTGGCCAAGAGCGATCTGGCACTGGCATCACGCTATTCAGAGCTGGTGGTTGACACAAAATTGCGCAAAAAAATCTTCACCGCAATTGAGCTGGAGTGGCACCGCACAGTAGAAGCACTGGCGCAAATCACCGGCGAAAAACACCTGCTGGCCGGCAACGCAGCGCTAAAGCGCTCCATACGCCACCGTTTCCCCTACATAGACCCGCTCAACCACTTACAAGTAGAACTGATACGCCGCTACCGAAGCGGCCAGACCGATGACCGAGTGCAGCGCGGTATTCATATCTCGATCAACGGGATTGCGGCTGGGTTGCGGAATACCGGGTGAGAATTAGAACGCTATCGAATTAATAGCTTATCACGTGCGTATCTATTGGGTTTCAGGCATTTTTTAGTGCTAAAAATAGCAATTTTTGACCTCCACGAGTCGATTTTGTATCGATACCCCCACCCACCAACTGTAGGCCCCGTCCTATAGCAAGTTCGGCATCGTCTGATGCTTTTTACTGTGCGCCTGTTCAAAAGCAGCCAAAGAGCTGAGAGCGTAACGCCGATCAGATCAGTCATTGCTATTA
>JBCKNC010000149.1:0-3592 GCA_038902915.1 Polaromonas sp. | reverse complement strand
GTTTTTAATTTTTAAACGAGGAGGCATAAATGCTTGATGCAAAAAAGATGGTGCGCTTGGGTTTGGCGCTTGCAGCTTTGGTGATAAGCCTGCCTGCCATGACACAGGGTGATAGAGTGTCGCTGCTGCAGTATGACGGACCAGATCGGGCACAGAGGCTGGTCGCAGCGGCACAAAGGGAAGGCAGCCTCACGCTGTACACCACCTTGGCCGAAAAGAACCTGCCGTTGCTGATTGAGCCATTCGAAAAAAAATACGGCATCAAGGTCAAGGTCTGGCGCGCCGGCACCAGCCGGGTGTTGCAGCGCACGCTGGCCGAAGCATCGGCCAGGCGCTACGAGGTCGATGCAATCCATTTCGGCTCGCCTGAACTGGAGGCGCTGCACCGGGAAAAAATCCTGCAGCCGGTCAAGTCGCCGTATTTCAATGAACTGATTGCCGGGACCGTGCCGGCCCATCGCGAATGGGCGGCGACGATGTTGCAGGTGTATGTGCAGGCCTACAACACCAACCAGATCAAGAAGGAAGACCTGCCCAAGAGCTACGAGGACCTGCTCGACCCGAAGTGGAAGGGCAAGCTCGGTATCGAATCCGGCAGCGAGGAGTGGTACGCGATGGTGGTGCTCGGTATGGGTGAACAGAAAGGCGCGAAGCTGTTCCGCGATATCGTCGCGCGCAACGGTATGTCGGTGCGCACCGGCGCTACGCTGCTCACCAACATGGTCGTTGCTGGTGAAGTACCGCTGGCATTGACCGTCTACAGACACATGCCGCAAGCTGCGAAGGACATAGGGGCGCCGATAGACTGGTTTGCGCTGCAGCCGACGATTGCGCGGGCCAATGGCATCGGCATCGCGCGCCATGCGCCGAACCCGAATGCGGCGCTGCTGTTTTATGAACACATGCTGTCGGCAGCCGGTGGGCAAAA
This sequence comes from Polaromonas sp., assembly GCA_038902915.1. GTDB lineage: Bacteria > Pseudomonadota > Gammaproteobacteria > Burkholderiales > Burkholderiaceae_C > Polaromonas. The sequence goes on along the minus strand of JBCKNC010000149.1, from coordinate 2,664 downwards.
AACACTGGCGTCGCTGGGATATGTGCCGACCAATAGCGGGTTACCATCGCCGGTGCCGAACCTGACCATCAAGCTGGTCGATCCGGTGCTCATGCTGGACCAGTTGGAAAAGTGGAGCAAGTCCTTCCAAGAAATATTCATCAAGCGAAGCGGTCAGTAGAAGCGCCCTTTACGTATTCCGCAATCCTGTCGAACTGGTGCCGCGATCGTCTGGCGGAATATGCACGTCGATCAGGCACACGCCGCCCGCACGCATGATTTCCACGCCTTTTTTAATTGCCGCAGGCAAATCTGCGAGCGACGTTACCGGGCCTATGCCGGTCGCGCCCTGGGCTTCGGCAAACTTTGCGATGTCAATAAACGGATGGCTGAGTGACTGGCCGATCCAGCGATTTCCTACCGGACGATTACGCCGTTTGGCGACCGTTTCCTGATGCAGCTCATCGTTAAAATAGGACTGGTTGTTGTTGATGATGAACAGGATGGGAATTTGATGTTTTACGGCGGTGTAAACCGCATGTCCACCCATCAGGAAATCGCCATCGCCGAGCACGGTTACGGTTTCGCGGCCCCGGTCGGAATTGGCCAGCGCCACGCCGATCGAGATTGACGGGCCCGAACCAATGCCGCCACCGCCATCCTTACCCATATAGGCATGCGGCACACGGAACGGCCAGAGATCGCATGGCCAGCCGCGGGCAACGCCTGCGAGCGAGACAGCATCCGGATTGGCGAAATTTTTGCGCAACTCCACGGCCACATCGGCCATGCGGATTTTGCCGCTTTCATTTGGCGTGAACTTTCTGCGCACCGCCGCGCGCCAGGGCTCTTTTTTTCCACCGCCCAGCGCTGCATTGAGGTCGTGAATCACAGCTTCTGACGAAGCCGAAATCAGCACATCGGCAGGCGCCATCGCCTGATAAACCATGTGTGCGCCATTATGCAGATGATGGTCCATGGTGATGCTGACGATCTTCGCGCGCACATCTGTGCCGCCTTTGGGCGGGCAGATGCAGCCGCCAAGATCAATCCATTCAAATGCAAGAATGAGATCGGCTTCGGCCAGCAGATCATGCTGCGCCTTGGCGGGCTGATTGAAAGGCTCGGTCACATGTGCGGGATGATCGGTCGGGAAGACCGCGCCGTTTTTCAGATCGCTCATCACACAGGCGCCGATGCTCTCTGCCAGCTTTACCCGCGCATCCCAATCTTTTTGCGCGCGCGTGCCGCGGCCAAACAGGATCATCGGGCGTTTGGCTGATTTGATCAGCATAACGATTTTCTGGATGTCATCGCCATGAGCGCGCGGCGCGGCCGGGGCCTTGAAACGCGACATGTCGGGCATGCTCACAGGGCGCTCAAGCGAGGCTTCCTGCAGGCCGGCGTCGAGCACGATATAGACGGGCGCGCAGGGCTCAGTGCGGGTCGCGATATTGGCGCGCAACATGCCATCGACAATGGCTTCGGGCGAAGACGGCTGAACGTCGAATTTGAGAATGTCGCGCACAATGCCAGCCTGATCCTGCGATGTGTGAATCCAGTCGATCCACGGGCGGCGCTGATGCGAATCCACCGGGCCGGTCGCGCCCATGATGATCATCGGCACACGGTCGCAATAGGCGTTGAATATGGCCATATGGGCATGCATCAGGCCCACATTGGCATGGACAATCGCGCCCATCGGCTCGTCTGTCGCCTTTGCGTAACCATGAGCGATGCCGATGGCGTGATCTTCATGCAGGCACAGCAGCATGCCCGGATCGCGATTGCCGAGGTGGTTGACGATGGAATCATGCAAGCCGCGATAGCTTGCACCGGGATTCAGGCTGACATATTTGATGCCGGAAAGCCGCAGCATGGCAGCGGCAACGTCTGATCCCCAGCCGATTTTGTCATCCGGCGTACCTTCGGGCGTATCAAGAAATGGCATTGGAAATTCCGGTTTGTCGGTGTGGTTCAAAACTGGGTAACACTTTTCGTGTGGCCATCGATTTAGCCATGGGCCAAGCGTTCAAAAGGCACATTATCAGTGTTACCTAAAAGCGGCGCTTTTTGAACCACGCCAACCGGCTGATCTGGAAAGCACGCCGGAGTCCTTTGCGCGGGCGTACCAGACGGCAATGACCGAGCCGCGCGAGCCGGTGTATGTCTGCTATGACGCGGCGCTCGCGACCGGCCCATGCAGCTACGACCCGCGTGCGACCCGGAGAACCGGTTCCGCCGCTTCGATCAGGCGCCGGCCAATGCAGCCATCACCCTCTCGGGCGTCATCTGCGCGCGGCGCAGCCGCACCCCGGCCGCATCGAGCGCGGCGCGCGCACGGTGCACGGACGCCGACGCTTTCGGGTCCCAGGCGGTGCCGTCGCGGCGCATGCCTTGCACCCGCACCGGTTTGCCGGTGAGTCTGGACAGCAACGCGGCATCAAGAGCGGCATCGCCCGCGTCGTTGCGGCCGTAGGAACCGGCTCCGATCACCCAGATGCCGTGTACCTTTTCCGGCGGCAGTCTGAGCATACTGGCTACGCCGTCACGGGCGAAATGCGGTTTCTGCGATCCGGTCCAGAGCGTGGCGCGATCGGGTTTCGCATCGACAATCGCGCAGCCCGGGCCCATGCTGGCATGCGACTGGAACGGCCATTCGTACTCGGCCTCGACCACGCGTGC
>JBCKNC010000148.1:0-3605 GCA_038902915.1 Polaromonas sp. | reverse complement strand
CGTCGGCGCCCTTGGCCCGACGCCGAAAACCGCCAGCATCAGCCCCGACGTGAACGACGCGGGCGCGCGCAACACCAGTTTTGAAGAATTGCGCAAAGCCTATTACGAGCAGACCGAAGCGCTGGTCAAGGGCGGTGCCGACGTGCTGCTGGTGGAAACGATTTTTGACACACTCAACGCCAAGGCCGCGCTGTTTGCGATTGACGAGTATTTCGAGAATTCCGGTGAACGCCTGCCGCTCATCATCAGCGGCACCGTGACCGATGCCTCGGGCCGGATTCTGAGCGGCCAGACCGTCACGGCTTTCTGGTACAGCATCCGGCATGCCCAGCCGCTGGCCGTAGGCCTGAACTGCGCCCTGGGCGCGGCGCTGATGCGCCCCTACATCCAGGAGCTGGCCAAAGCCGCGCCTGACACCTTCATCAGCTGCTACCCCAACGCCGGTCTGCCGAATCCGATGAGCGACACCGGTTTTGACGAAACGCCCGACGTCACCTCGCGTTTGCTGCGCGAGTTTGCCGACCAAGGACTGGTCAATATCGTGGGCGGCTGCTGCGGCACCACGCCGGAGCATATCGCTGCGATTGCGAGTGCGGTTGCGCCGGTTGCGCGGCGGCAGTTGTCGAGCGGCGTGTTTTACAAAGAAGCCGCCTGAGTTATGTCTGAAATCGAAAACCAACAACTTGTTCCCCCCATGAAGCTGTCCGGCCTTGAGCCGGTCAACATCGACTCGAGCAGCCTGTTCGTCAACATCGGCGAGCGCACCAACGTCACCGGCTCGAAGGCTTTTGCGCGCATGATTTTGAATGGCGAGTTCGATGCGGCGCTGGTAGTGGCCAGGCAGCAGGTTGAAAACGGCGCGCAGATCATCGACATCAACATGGACGAGGCCATGCTGGACAGCCAGGCCGCGATGGTTCGCTTTTTGAACCTGATCGCCAGCGAGCCCGATATTTCGCGCGTACCCATCATGATCGACAGCTCCAAGTGGAGCGTGATCGAAGCCGGCCTGCGCTGCATCCAGGGCAAGGGCATTGTCAATTCGATTTCGATGAAGGAGGGGCTGGCGCCTTTCATGCACCAGGCCAAACTGCTCAAGCGCTACGGTGCCGCCGCAGTGGTGATGGCGTTTGACGAAAAAGGCCAGGCCGATACCTATGAGCGAAAAATCAACATCTGCGAGCGGGCTTACCGCGTGCTGGTCGATGAAGTCGGCTTCCCGCCCGAAGACATCATTTTTGACCCGAACATTTTTGCCATTGCGACGGGTATTGACGAGCACAACAACTACGCGGTCGATTTCATCAACGCCACGCGCTGGATCAAACAAAACTTGCCCGGCGCCAAGGTGTCGGGCGGCGTGTCCAACGTGTCCTTCAGCTTTCGCGGTAACGACCCGGTGCGTGAAGCGATTCATACGGTTTTTCTGTACCACGCCATCAAGGCGGGCATGGACATGGGTATCGTCAACGCCGGCATGGTTGGCGTGTATGACGACCTGGAGCCAACGCTGCGTGAGCGTGTTGAAGACGTGGTGCTCAATCGCCAGCCGGTCTATAAACCCGGCGAAGCGCATCTCACGCCCGGCGAGCGGCTGATCGAGGTGGCTGAAACCGCGCAGAGCGGCGCCAGGGACGACAGCAAGAAGTACGAATGGCGCGCGCTGCCGATACGCGCGCGCCTGTCGCATGCGCTGGTGCATGGCAACAACGAGTTCATCACCGAAGACACCGAAGAAGTCTGGCAGGCCATCAAGGCCGAGGGCGGCCGTCCGCTGCATGTGATTGAAGGCCCGTTGATGGACGGCATGAACGTCGTCGGCGACCTGTTCGGCGAGGGCAAGATGTTTTTGCCGCAAGTGGTCAAGAGCGCTCGCGTGATGAAGCAGGCTGTGGCGCATTTGCTGCCCTACATCGAAGCTGAAAAACTGTTGCTGGGGGCCGCAGGCGGCGACGTTAAAACCAAGGGCAAGATCATCATCGCCACCGTCAAGGGTGACGTACACGACATTGGCAAAAACATCGTCACCGTGGTTTTGCAATGCAACAACTTCGAGGTCGTCAACATGGGCGTGATGGTGCCTTGCCACGAGATACTGGCGCGCGCCAAGCTTGAAGGCGCTGACATTGTCGGATTGAGCGGACTCATCACGCCCAGTCTGGAAGAGATGCAGTATGTGGCGGCCGAGATGCAGAAGGACGATCACTTCCGCCTGCGCAAAATTCCACTGTTGATTGGTGGTGCCACCACCAGCCGTGTGCATACAGCGGTGAAGATTGCGCCGCATTACGAAGGCCCGGTGGTGTATGTGCCCGACGCATCGCGCAGTGTCAGCGTGGCGCAAAGCTTACTCTCAGACAACGCCACCAAATACATTGACGAGCTGAATGCCGATTACGTCAAGGTGCGCACCCAGCACGCCAATAAAAAGCAGACACCGATGTGGCCACTGGCCAAGGCACGCGCCAACGCCACACCGATTGACTGGGCGGGCTACACGCCGCCTGTGCCCAAGTTTATTGGTCGCCGGCTGTTTAAAAACTTTGACCTGGCCGAGCTGGCTGAATTCATTGACTGGGGACCTTTCTTTCAAACCTGGGATTTGGCCGGGCCCTTCCCCGCGATTTTGAAAGACGAAGTCGTCGGCGCGGAGGCCGTGCGCGTGTACGCCGATGCCAAGCGCATGCTCAAGCGCCTGATTCAAGGGCGCTGGCTGATGGCCAGCGGCGTGATGGGCCTGTACCCCGCCAACAGCGTGGGTGATGACATCGAGATCTACACCGACGAGTCGCGCAGCGAAGTCGCCATGACCTGGTACGGCCTGCGCCAGCAAAGCGAAAAAACAGCGCTTGATGGGGTGATGCGGCCAAGTCGCTGCCTGGCCGATTTTGTGGCGCCGAAGGTGCTGTCTGCCGGAGTCAAGGCCGTGCGCGCCGGGCACGCAGGCGCCGAGGGCCACAACACCTTCATGCTGCCTGACTACATCGGCATTTTTGCCGTCACGGCTGGCCTAGGCGCTGAAAAGAAAGAAAAGTATTTTCAGGACGACCACGACGACTACTCGTCCATCATGCTCAAGGCGCTGGCTGACCGGCTTGCAGAGGCGTTTGCCGAGGCCCTACACAAGCGCGTGCGGCAGGATTTGTGGGGTTATGCTAGCGCCGAGTCGCTGACGGCTGAAGAGATGATTGGCGAAAAATATCGCGGCAGACGCCCTGCGCCCGGCTACCCGGCCTGCCCTGACCACAGCGTCAAACAAGACATGTTCGAGTTGCTGCAGGCGAGCGACATCGGCATGACGCTGACGGAGAGTTTGGCGATGCTACCTGCCGCCAGCGTCAGCGGTTTTTACCTGAGCCACCCGGACAGCACCTACTTCAACGTCGGCAAGATTGGCGATGACCAGTTGCAGGACTTGGCCCAGCGGCGTGGCGAGCGGGTAGAAGACTTGCAGCGGCTACTGGCGCCCAACCTCTAGCAGCCTGTCGGACTTAGGAATCGTCGGCTGCAAATCGACCGCAGCGGTCTATTTTTCGCCGTTTTCTTACCCAATATCCAGATATTGGGATGCGAAATCGTCAAAAACTATCCTCGCTGGGGCCGAT
>JBCKNC010000147.1:0-3606 GCA_038902915.1 Polaromonas sp. | reverse complement strand
GATTGAATCTATCCGTGTTATCCGTATCCGTTGCCCGCTGCGCGCGTTGCTTGGCGGGCCGCTTGAACGCGGGGCTGCACGCTGAGTGGCGTCGCGCCGCGCTGCACGATAATCGCCGCAACCGTCAAACAACGCTTGCTGTTCGGCCGAACATGGGGACACTGTGCTGATGCTGCTCGAACGCGAAGCCTTGCTCACGATCCTGGCCGAGGCCGCGCAGGCGGCGGCGGCCGGCCGGGGCACAACGGTACTGGTGAGCGGCGAGGCCGGCATCGGCAAGACCTCGCTGGTCCAGGCCTTCACGCAGCAGGCGAGCGGCACCCACCGCATCCTGCGCGGTGCCTGCGATGCGCTCTTCACGCCGCGCCCGCTCGGACCCTTGCGCGACATTGCCTCATCCCTCGATGGCCGGTTGGCCGAGCTGATGGACGGCGGTGCGCCACCGACATCGATCTTCCCCGCGTTTCTCGAAGAACTGGTAGCCGGTGGGTGCCCGGTCGTGGTGGTGTTCGAAGACCTGCATTGGGCCGACCACGCCAGCTTCGACCTTATCCGGTATCTCGGCCGACGCATCGATCGCCTGCGAGTGTTGCTCATCCTCACCTACCGCGACGACGAAGTCGATGCCGAACACCCGTTGCGCCGCATCCTGGGCGATCTCCCTACCGCTGTGGTCAAGCGCATCGGGTTGCCGCCGCTCAGCGCACAGGCGGTATCGAAAATGGCCCGCGATGCCGGTCTTCCCGACCGAGGCCTGTTCGAGGCCACGGCGGGCAACCCTTTCTTCGTCACCGAAACGCTGGCGAGTGCGTCCGTCGGCGTGCCGGTGACGGTGCGCGAAGCCGTGCTGGCGCGCATCTCGCGGCTCGCCGAGCCGTCACGCGCGCTGCTCGACTTGGCCAGCGTGGTGCCTGGTTGGATCGACACGCAGGTGGTGCACGCCACGCTGCAAGAGCGTGCACAAGCGGCGCTCGACGACTGCATCGAACGCGGTGTCCTGCTGGCCGTCGAGGGCGGCGTGATGTTTCGCCACGAGCTCGCGCGCCTAGCGGTGCAAGACACGCTGTCGCGTGCGCGGCGGCGCGAATGTCACGCCGCGGTATTGGCCGCGATGTCGGCTGCGGCAGCCCTGACCGGCAGCGCCGGCGCCCCGGCCTCGCGGCTCGTCTATCACGCCGCAGAGTCCGGCAACAGCCGGCGCGTGCTCGAACTCGCCTGCGTCGCGGCCACCGCGGCTGCACAGCTCGGCGCCCACCATGAAGCGGCCGCGCATTACGCCACCGGGCTGCGCTTTGCCGACCAGGCCAGCCCGACGCAGCGCGCGCAGTTGTATGAGGGCTGGTCCTATGAAGAGTCGATCTGCGGGCGCATCGACGCCGCCGTGATCGACGCCCGCCACCATGCGATCGAACTGCGCCGCCAGCTCGCCGACACCGAAGGCGAAGGGCGCAACCTGCGCTGGCTGTCGCGCCTGCACTGGTTTCTGGGCAACCGGGCCGAGGCCGAGCGCTACATCGACGAGGCGGTGCATGTGCTGGAAACCCTGCCCGTCGGCGCCGAACTGGCCATGGCCTACAGCGTGCGCTCGCAACTCTTCATGCTGACCAACGAGACCGCCGATGCCGTGCATTGGGGCGAGAGGGCCATCGCGTTGGCCGAGCGCCTGGGCCAGATCGAGACCCGCATCCATGCGCTGAACAATGTCGGCTCGGCCCTGCTTTTCATCGCCGACGAGCGCGGCCGCGACAAGCTCGAAGAGAGCCTGCGCCTGGCGTTGGAGGGCGGCTTTCATGAGCATGCCGCGCGCTGCTACGCCAACCTGAGCGAGCACGCGGTCAACTTCAAGGACTTCGCGCGCGCCGAGCGTTACCTGGCCGAAGGCATTGCCTTCGACCGGGCGCACGACCTCGATACCTGGACTCCCTACCTGGTCGGCTGCCAGGCGCGGATGCGATTCGAGCAGGGCCACTTCGACGAAGCCCAGCAGATCTGCACCGAGGTGCTGGCCAAACCGGGCCTGACCACCGTGGTGCGGTTGCCCGCACTCACCGTGCTGGGCCGGGTGCAGACGCGGCGCGGCCAGCCCGGCGGCGCGCTGCTGCTGGAGCAGGCCATGGCCCTGGCGCGCCCGACCGGCGAGCCGCAGCGCATCGTCCCGGTGGCCTTGGGCTTGATCGAAGCCGCCTGGCTGGCCGGCGATTTGTCGGGCTGCATCGCCACGCTGGACCGTATCGAGCCGCTCGCCGGCGTAGCGACAAGCCCCTGGGTGGCCGGCGAGCTGGCTGCCTGGCGCACGCTTTGCGGCGCGCCTCGCCCGCCGACAGGTCCGCCGGCCTTGCCCTATCAACTGGAATTTGCTGGCCGCTATACCGAGGCCGCCGCGTGCTGGGCCGCACTGGGTTGCCCGTACCAACAGGCCCTGTCCCTGCTGCAAACCAACCAGGGCGAGTCGGTCAGCGAGGCGCTGCGCATCTTGTCGGTGATCGACGCCCAACCTGCCGCCACCCGAGCGCGAAACGTGGCACGCACGCTGGGCCTGCGGGGCCTGCGCCGCGGCCCCTACACGCAGGCGCGCCAGCATCCGCTGGGCCTGACGCGGCGCGAGATGGAGGTGCTGGCCTTGCTCGGCGAAGGCTTGAGCAACCGCGAGATCGCGCAGCGGCTGTCGCGCTCGGCACACACCGTCGAGCATCACGTCTCGGCGCTGCTGGCAAAGCTCAACGTGAAGAGCCGGCTCGAAGCCGTTGCCCTCGCACGGCGTGAACACCTGCTGCCTGCGCAAAGCTAGCACCGAGCGCGCGACACCCGGCCCGTAGAAGGTCGAAAAATGGGTGGTCGCGAACGCAATAATGGCGGAAACCACCGTTGACCCGCCGGGGGCCGCTGGCTATCCTGAGCTTCAGGCACTAGCACTCGCGTGGGTAGGGCGCCTTTGCCGCACACGGGCAGTCCGCAGACGACCGATTACCCCGAAGGATCCCCTTCATGAACATGATGCTGCACTTCGATGTTCTGATGGTCTCGATAGGTAGTTTTTTCAATCAATTAAAGGAGAACAAAATGAAAGCATTTCAACTTGCCGCGGTATCCACCGCGTTTGCATTTGCCTCGCTTCTTGCGCCGGCAGCATGGGCACAAAGCCCTGCTGACCACATGATGATCACCCCGGCCGATCTTAAATGGGCGGATGCTCCGTCGGTCGGGCCGGGCGTGAAGATCGCGGTCATTGAAGGGCCGCTGGACAAGCCGGTTCCTTTCACCTTCCGTCTGAAGTTGCCGGCAGGACTGAAAGTCGCGCCACATACGCATCCCGCGGTCGAGCGTGTGACCGTCATGTCCGGAACCTTCCATTTCGCCCATGGTGACCGCTTCGACACGGCGAAGACGATGCCGCTAACGCCCGGAAGTGTCGCGATCATGCCCACTGGCACCCCGATGTTCGGCTTCACCAATGAGGAGACCGTCATCCAGCTTCACGGCATGGGTCCTTGGGGCATCGGTTAAGCTTGAGCGTTAGGCGGTAGTTGCGTCCGGCTGCAGCAGCTACTTTATTTTTCTCATGTAGCCCTATAAAACTGAAAGGAATTCATCATGACCACTCCAATG
>JBCKNC010000146.1:0-3746 GCA_038902915.1 Polaromonas sp. | reverse complement strand
AAAGCGGGATGATGTTGTCATAGCTCTTGCTCATCTTGCGGCCATCCAGGCCGGGCAGTAGCGCCACGGACTCCTCGACCAGCGCCTGCGGCAGCACGAAGTGCTCGCCATACAAATGGTTAAAGCGCTGCGCCATGTCGCGCGCCATTTCAATGTGCTGGATCTGGTCGCGCCCGACGGGTACCTTGTGCGCCTTGAACATCAGGATGTCTGCGCCCATCAGCACCGGGTACATGAAAAGCCCGGCGGTAATGTCGGCATCCAGGTCGTTGCCTGCGGCTTGGTTTTTGTCAACCGATGCCTTGTAGGCGTGCGCGCGATTGAGCACGCCCTTGGCCGTGACGCAGGTCAGCAGCCAGGTCAGTTCGGGGATTTCAGGAATGTCTGACTGGCGGTAAAACGTCACGCGCTCCGGGTCAAGGCCTGCAGCCAGCCAGCTGGCGGCAATCTCCAGCGTGGAGCGTTGTATGCGTTCAGGATCGCCCGTTTTGATGAGCGCGTGGTAGTCGGCCAGAAAGTAAAAGCTCTCGGCGTTATAGCCTAAGCTGGCGGCGACCGAGGGCCGGATAGAGCCGACGTAATTGCCCAGGTGCGGCGTGCCGGAGGTGGTGATGCCGGTCAAGAATCTTTCAGGGTGTTGGGAGCGTTCGGGTTTCATGGACATTGAGCGAATTAGCGAATCAGGGAAATAAGGGGCGCAGTCAGGCCGTTCAAGACAAGATAGCCAAACGACATCAACGGGCGCAGCCAGTAAGTGCTGACCACACCGGCAATCACCAATGCCATCACGACAAAAAAGCCCCAGGGCTCGATGCGTTCCACGAATTGAGCCTGCTTGTACGGCAGCAGCCCGACCAGAATGCGGCCGCCATCCAGTGGTGGCAGCGGGAAAAGATTGAACGCCCACATCACCAGATTGACCAGCACACCGGCCTGCGCCATTTTGATGAAGAAAATTTCTTCAGTGCCCATGGCCGCCATCGCCACCAGCCCAAGCGCCCAGATGACGGCTTGCAGAAAGTTGGCTGCAGGCCCCGCCAGGGCGACCCAGATCATGTCGCGCTTGGGGTTGCGCAGGTTGCCAAAGTTCACCGGCACCGGCTTGGCATAGCCAAACAAAAATGCACCTGAAGTCGCAAAGTAAAGCATCAGCGGCATGGCGATGGTGCCGACCGGGTCAATGTGCTTGAGCGGGTTCAGCGTGATGCGCCCCAGCATATAGGCGGTGTTGTCACCAAAGTAGCGCGCCACATAGCCGTGCGCGGCCTCGTGGATGGTGATGGCGAACAGCACGGGCAGTGTGTAGATGGCGACGGTTTGAATCAGGTTGGCAATGTCCATGGTGTGATTGTCTCAGACGACGGTGTGCCCCCACGTTCGCTTGCTGCGCGTAGCTCTCCGACTAAAGGCCTAGGCCCGCCAGGGCACCGCGCCCCTGCCGCACCACGACCGGTTCACCGCCATCGCCCATCGCAGTCAAATCAATCACCGTTGTTGGCTGCTGGTGGCAGGCACCTGCGTCGATCACGGCAGCCAGCTCATGCTCCAGCAGGTCACGAATCTCGTGTGCATCATTGAGTGGCTCTGTGGCACCGCGCGGGATCAGGGTGGTGGCCAGCAGTGGCGCACCGTGCAGGGCCAGCAGCGCTTGCAGCGTTTTGTGCTCGGGCACGCGCAGGCCAATGGTTTTGCGCTGCGGGTGGCTCAGGCGGCGCGGTACTTCTTTGCTGGCCTCCAGGATGAAGGTGTAGGGGCCGGGGGTTGCCGCTTTTAACAGGCGAAACTGTTTGTTGTCTACCCGTGCGTAGTTGGCCAGCTCGCTCAGATCACGGCACAGCAGCGTCAGGTGGTGCTTGTGGTCCACACCACGAATGCGGCGCAGGCTGTCGGCAGCAGCCTTGTCGTCCAGATGGCAGACCAGCGCGTAACTTGAATCAGTGGGTACCGCTGCTATGCCACCGCGTTCAAGCAGGATCACGGCCTGCTTGAGCAGGCGGGTGTGCGGGTTGTCGGGGTGGATTTTAAAAAACTGGGCCATTTGAAAATCACTGAATGCGGTCCGCCAGCAGTTCCCACACGGGGGTTAAACCACCCGGCAAAAACGGCAGCGTGCCCAGGTCGGTATGGCTTTCATCGGGGCTGTGGAAGTCACTGCCGCGCGACGCAGCCAGGCCAAACTCCTTGGCCATTTCGGCGTATTTCACATACTCGGCAGCGCTGTGGCAGCCAGAGACCACTTCAACACCTTGCCCGCCGTGGGTTTTGAATTCGCTGAACAGTGCGTACTCTTCATTCGGTGTGAACTTGTAGCGCGCTGGGTGCGCAATGATGGCCATGCCTTTGGCTTTGGTGATCCACTGCACGGCATCGCGCAGGCTGGCCCAGCGGTGCGACACATAGCCGGGCTTGCCTTCGGTCAGGTACTTGCGAAAGACTTCATTGGTTTCTTTGCAGACACCGCTTTCAACCAGAAAGCGCGCAAAGTGTGTGCGTGAAATAAGCTCCGGGTTGCCGACAAATTTAAGTGCGCCTGCATAAGCGCCCTTGATGCCGACTTTGGCCAAGCCTTCGGACATCTCAAGCGCCCGCTCTTGCCGACCACCGCGTGTTTTGTGCAGGCCTTGCAGCATCTCGGCATCGTCAGGGTCAAACCCGAGGCCGATGATGTGTACGGTTTCATTGGCAAACGTCACTGATATTTCGGTACCCGTCAGGTAGCGCATGCCGTTGGCTTTGGCGGCCAGCGCGGCGCGCTGCTGGCCGCCGATTTCGTCATGGTCAGTCAGCGCCCAGAGTTCAACGCCGTTGGCCGCTGCTCGTTTTGCAAGGGCCTCCGGGGTCAAGGTGCCGTCAGACACGACCGAGTGGCAGTGCAGGTCGGCATTCAGGATGCCGGTGGGCGGCAGCGCGAGGAAGAGCTGTGTAGGAGTGGTCACCAAGCCATTTTAGGCCGTGGGTGGCTTTCATGCCGACTCGCTGCACAATGGATATTCGAGATTAAAGGAGACCCGTAGAGGTAACTACTCAGGTCTTGCTGATTCGTAGGGTGGGCACTGCCCACGCTGACTTCATGAATGGGGCCAAGTCGGGGATTGCGTGGGCGATGCCCACCCTACAGGGACCTGACCCCTTGCGTTCTTTTTTTAAGCAGCCATTTCCAGCGGATGCACTTCCTTCTCAATTTTGCTGCCGCTTTCGATTTCAGTTTGTTTCAAATCATACGAGCTTTGCAGGTTGCTCCAAAACTGCGCGGTGGTACCGAAGAAGCGTGCCAGGCGCAACGCTGTGTCCGGTGTAACGGCACGCCGCTCACGGACAATATCGTTGATTCGGGGGGCGGGTACTCGTAGCTCCATTGCCAGAGCGTGCGCGGTCATTCCAAGCGGTACAAGATATTCCTCGCGAAGAATTTCGCCAGGGTGAATCGGTCTCATTTTATTCGTTGCCATGTCACAACCCCTTAGTGGTAATCGACGATTTCAATTCGATCCGGTCCTGCATCAGACCAGACAAAGCAAATGCGCCACTGGGCATTAATGCGGATGCTATGTTGACCAGCCCTGTTTCCACTCAGCGCTTCCAAACGATTGCCAGGTGGTGATGTCAAGTCTCGCAGTAGTACCGCGTCATCAAGCATCTGCAGCTTGCGCTCCGCAACTGATTCAATGTTCCTGAAACGTTTTGGCTTCTTGCCTTCGTACAGGGCTTCGGTGCCTGTGCACAGGAAGGAGCGTATCGTCATGGTG
>JBCKNC010000145.1:0-3807 GCA_038902915.1 Polaromonas sp. | reverse complement strand
CAGATCAGAACTTATACGAGCCATGCAGATAGAACGTGCGGCCCACGCCGTCGGCGTAGCGCGGGTCGAAGCCAAGCATGTTGCCGCCAACGGTCTTGATGGACAGCGGCGGCTGCTTGTCGAGCAGGTTCTTGATGCCGGCCGTAAAGTTGAGCGCCTTGTTGAAGGCGTACTTTCCCTGCCAATCGACGGTGAAGTAGGACGGCACCTTCCAGTCGTCGATGGCGACGAAGGCCCCGGGCGAGCCATCGGCATTGCGGATGCGCACCGTTCCGTCATCAGCCGCATACGTCTGGTCGGTGTACCCGGGCTTCCAGCGGAATGTAAGCGTGTTGGTGAACGCGCCGGATTCCAGAGTGCCCTGCAGGCGGAGCAGGGTACGGAATGCCACTTGGTCGTCGGTGCCCATCTTGCCGATGCTCGATTCCTTACCACCCCCGAAGCCGTAGTCGAAATACGACTCGAGGAGGTAAGTGACGCCCATTTGCCCGGTGAACTTGCCAACCGGAGTAGACGCCTTGACGGTGACATCCAGATCGACGCCGGTCGACTTGGCCACGGCGCCGTTCAAGGGTACCTGGTTGAATGTGAAGATCGGGCGGTTGGTGGCCGGGTCGGTGGTCACCGAGAACAGGCCGCGGTAGCGCGCAAAGTTGTCAAACGCCGTGTCTTCTGGCACTTCGGTGATGATGTCCTTAACCTTCACGCTCCACAGGTCAATGCCTGCTGAAATGGCGGGGCTGGGCTCGAAGCGAAAGCCCACCGTCCATTGTTCGGAGTTCTCTGGCTTCAGGCCAGCCGAACCCGTGAACGGGTTGCCACCCTGCAGTAAACGCCACTGGGTGGGGGTGGGACGGCAGCCTGAGAACAGTGGGTCGCCAGCCGTTACCGGGCAAGCGCGCTGCACGCTGATAACGCCAAAATCCGCCAGCGGCGCGGTGATGTCGTTCAGCGTCGGGGCGCGGAACCCAGTGCCCGCCGAGGCGCGGAACAACAATTTTGGCGTCGGCTGGAAGCGCAGGCCCAACTTGTAGGTGGACTGGCTTGCCTTGTTGCCTTGCTCGGCCGCCGCGAGCGGGTTACCCAGCGCGTCGAAGTTACGCGTGTTCTTGGCCACGTCATACGAGTCATTACGCACTGAGGCCGTCACTTCCAGCGACTTCAGAAATGGCATCATGAGCTCGGCATAGACACCGCGCGAGTTACGCGTGGTGTCAAACGGCAACTGGCCGTTGGTACCACCCACCGGGAAGTCTGTATAGCCGGGCTGCAGCGGATTGGCGCCCATCGCAATTGCCGACGGGTCGGTCGAGAAGCCTTGCTTCATCAGATCGAGGCCGAAACCCAGGTGGGCCGCACCCCCGGTCAGGTTGAACACCGGGCGCGAAGCTTTCACCGACAGAACGTCGAGGCTTGACGTGGATGTGGAGAGCAGCTGGTTGAGCACGGCCGGTGCGAGGGCGGCCTTGGAGGCGGCGGTACCCTGCACGAACGGATCAAACGCGCCGCTGGCAATCAAGGCATCGAGCTTGGTGCGGCTGGCGTAGCCGCCGACGGCAGTGTCGTCGGCCTTGCCGCTTGACTTGGTGTAGGAGGCTGAGCCGTCGAAGCCAAAGGCAGAACCTTCGACACCGAGCACGATGTGGCTGGCCTTGGTGCGGTAGTCGTTAGCGCGCAGGCCCGCATCGCGAAGGCGCATGTAGTAGTCGGCGTACTCCAGGTCAGCCAGATTGACGCCCTGCGAGGCGATGGTCGGCGCCACGTAGCGGTTGAACAGAGTGCCCCCGATGGTCATAGCTAAAGGTTGCGCTGGCGGCGCAAATCGCCCGACGACAGACGAATCGGACAGCATTACTTCGGCGAAGGCTCTGACGTCCTTGCCGAGCTTGAACTGGCCCGACAGGAACAAATTCTTGCGCTCGGCCTCGGGCTTGGCTTCGACGGTGGACGCGTAGTCGAAGCGGCAAGTGCCACCCTGCTGCCTCGACGAGGGGTCGGAGCCGCAGTTACCCGTGAGTACCAATTGCGGGTTGTAGAACGCGCCCGTCGTGCCTGCGTTGTCACCGGTGTCCACGTTCGGCGGGTTGGAGTTGGCAGACAACTGCCAGAAGTACAGCTTTTGGCCCTTGTGCTCAAAGGGAATCACGCCACTCTTGGAGAACTCGCGTTCGCTGGCCGTGATCTTCTGTTCCTTCTCGAAGGAAAAGCCAGCGTAAATGTTGAAGCCGTCGCGTTCGAGGTCGCCAAAGCCTTTGCCAATGCTGAACTGCTCTTCCTTGCCGCCCTTCTTCTGCGGTGCAAGCACCTTCAGATCCACCAAGCCGTCGGTGGTATTTTTCTTGGTGATGAAGTTCACGACGCCGGCGATGGCATCAGCGCCATACAAAGTGGAGGCGCCATCGGCCAGAATTTCGACGCGTTCAATGGCCGCTATGGGGAGCTGTTCCAGGTTGACCGTCGATCCAGTGTTGAAAGGCGCGAGGCGGCGGCCGTTCAGGAGCACCAGCGTGTAAATTGACCCCAAGTTACGCAGCGACGCAGTGGCTGTGCCACCGCCACCGCCGTTGACGGAGTCGGATGCGGTGGTGAAGCCCTGCATCGACGGCAGTGCCTGGATTAGGTCGCGCACGCTGGTGGCGCCAGATCGCTCAATGTCCGCCTTGGTCAAGATGATCACGGGCAGGGCTCCCTCAGCGGCTATGCGCTTAATGGACGAGCCGGTAATTTCAACCCGTTGCAACTGTGCGGCATCTTGTGCCAGCGCCGGCTGCATGACCATGACTATTGCGCTTGCCCCACAAGCCGCGAGGATTGACTGAGCGAGCACACTGCGTCGGAATCTGAGAGTTGTTGTTTTCATTGGTGCTCCAAAATGAGTAAAAAAACCAGCATGTTTGTCAGTCGAAAATTTTGACCGTGCTAACAATGCAATTTATGAGATAACAAATATTAACCAAATCGTGACATATCTTTACACTTTCCATGCCAAATCGTCATTAGATAAATCCCTAAGTTGGCAGCAGGTGTTGCGCCAAAGCATCAAATTGCGGAATCATCAGGTTGCCCCTTTATTCCATGGATACAGGCAAGATGGCAGCGGCTTCGGTACTAACCCCAACAGTGTGATCCGGATCATTCCAGTTTGAAGTTGAACTCCTGAGTTGCCAGTACTTCACCCGCGTCCTGGGTGCACTTGTATTGCAGCATGGCGTTGCGCACAGCAGCATGAAAGACCCGAGGTCCGGACAAAATGGTGACATCCTTGACGACACCGTCTTTGATCAAAACTTGTGCTTTGACCACGCCCTCAGTGCCATCTTGAATTGCCCTGCGTGGCATCTCCGGCGCGACCTGCGTGGGGCAAGCTAGGCCGGCGGTGGTGCGTTTGGGCCCCGTCGCCACCGCTGGCGCTGGCGGTGCTGGCGGTGCTGGTGGTGCTGGTGGCGGTGGCGGGGCAATCACAACCGGTGCCGGTGGCGGGGTTGCCACCGACACAATCGATGGCGCAGTCGTTGACACCAGGGGCGTGACATCCGGCGGTGGCACATACGGTGGTGGTGGCGCCTCGGTTTTGACCATCTCCTTGGGTGTCTCGATTTTCTTCGGCGGCGGAGGCGGAGGCGGCGGAGGCGGCGGGATGATGACTTCCTGAATCAACACCGCTTCGAGCGGCTTCTTGATCAGGTTCAGCCCCTTGCCTGCCATGCCCGACACCAGTGCATAGCCCAGGAAAGCGTGCAAGGTAATGACAATGACAATACCCTTGATGCGCCGGGATGGGTCTTGGGACCCATAGCTGGAATGCAT
>JBCKNC010000144.1:0-3847 GCA_038902915.1 Polaromonas sp. | reverse complement strand
GTCTTGCACTCTTTGGCAAAGGTTTGCTTGAGGATAATGCCAGCGCGTTTGGCAGCACTGACTACTTTGTGACGAGTTCTAACAAGCGACTGTCTACGGGATGGGCAATGGCTTTTTCTTGGACGGTGGAGTCGACGATGATTCGCTCGAACTCAATCGGCTTGATGGCCTTGATCTCAACGGCGGTCTCGATGGTGGCCTTGAGCAGTTGCTCCAGGCCTTCTTCACCGATGGCACGACGAAAGCGGCCGATCTGGGTAGCGTCGCAGGGCAGGCGTGCCTCGTAATACTCTTGGCCGCTGAAGTATTGCCAAACAACGTTCTCGCTCCAGCGAACAACGAGCTCTTCGTCACTGAGGTTGTAGCTGTTCTTAAGGTACAGCAGGCTGGCCATCAGGCGAATTGACAAACGCGGGCGACCGGCTGGGCTAACACCGCCGCCAAATTGCACGGCGTGTTCACCCAGTAAATCTTCTAATTGAGCCAATTACGTGTCAGTGTTTGAGTTCCCGATAGAAGTTTTCGTGCGACCCGACGGCCAGTAAAACCCGCAAATCTCCGGCCCATTGGTAGGCCAATAAAAACTGCTGATTGACGCAATCGAACTTGTGAACAAATACACCCGATAGATCACCCTTCTTTTCCTGCCCAAGCAGTGGGTTGTCCAGCACAGCGCGAATCGCTGCATGAACGGCCTCACGCTGGTTGGCATGGAGCTTTTTGTAAGCCCGCTTGAATGCAGGCTTTTGTTCAAGCCGCACGCTCACACTGTTGGCAGTTCAAACGGCTCGGAGACATCATCCATGGCGATCAGGACATCGCGCACAAACTCGATCGGCAAGTCAGGGTTATCCAGAGCGGCACGCCCGATCTTGGCCCAATAGGCAACCTGCTGGGGAACAGAGCGCATCTCGGCTTTGGCGCGCCCCTTGGCTGCCTCAAAAAGCGCGTCATCAATTCGGATGGAAATACTCATGGCGAAACCTTAGTGGCGAATTGCCACAATTGTAGCAAACCTGGTGCAATTGTGGCAACGGCATCCTCAGTCGGAGACGGGCATTTTCAGCAATCCATCGAGCAGCCCATTCGCCTGTTTCTCAATAAACACTGCCGGATCAATAGCCAACGCGCCGATGCGCGCGCACGCCTTCAATCACGCCCAGCATCTGCCCGGCCAGCGTTGTCCGGTCATAGCGGCGAGCCGCGGCCAAGCTGTTCTGACGCAAACGGCCAAACAGATCAGATGCCATCTGCCGCAAGGCCATGATGATCTGCTTGCCGATCACGTCAGGGCTGACATCGTCGGCGCGGATTTGCACGACGCTGGGCTTCTCGCCATGGGTGTCGGCGAGGATCGCGCCGAAGTCCAAATCGTGGGTGAGCACCACGTAGTCGTGGACGCTGGCGTAGGCCATGATTTCCGAGTCCGGCGCGTTGCTCGCGCCAAGCGTTGACCAGTGCGCTGCCTCAATGCCCGCGTCAACCAGCACACCGACCCAGCGCGGCGACAGGTTCATATCCACGAGCAGCTTCATGCGATGGCCAGCATGACCTCGCGCTCTTCGGCTCGCCACGCGGCGTAGCGAAGCGCCTGCATGATGTCCTCGCGCTCCAGGTAGGGGTAGTCGGTGAGGACTTCATCGACGC
This sequence comes from Polaromonas sp., assembly GCA_038902915.1. Lineage (GTDB taxonomy): Bacteria > Pseudomonadota > Gammaproteobacteria > Burkholderiales > Burkholderiaceae_C > Polaromonas. The sequence goes on along the minus strand of JBCKNC010000144.1, from coordinate 2,200 downwards.
TGTGGCCAGCACCGATCTGGCCGACGATCATGCTGACCGTGACGCGCATCCCACGGATGCACGCCTTGCCGCCCATTACTTCGGGCTGTTGGGTAATGCGATTGAGTTGTCCCATGCTTTTCTCCTTGTCGAAACTCATTCATTGTCATGGTAGCGCTTGAGAATATTATTTTTAGGTCAGGCGGCCTCGGAGAGCAGGCTTTCGTAGGGTATGCGCAAGCCATCATGCAAGCGCTTGATCATACGCAGGCTGAGTGGGCGTTTGCGGTTTAGCACTTCAGACACTCGGCCGCTAGGGCCAATAAAGGGCTCAAGATCACGGGGAGTCAGGCCTTGCTGTTCCATGCGGAATTTGATGGCATCCACCGGGTGGCTGTTGGAGAAGTTGTCAACGATGACCGGCGTGTAGCCCGCCTGCACCAGTGCGATGCAGGTGTGGCTGGCGATGTAACCTGCGCCGCCGGTCAAAAGAATGTTCATGGGAGGGATGGCCAAAGGATGGGAGGGGTCTTGGCGGCAGGAGTAAGCAGCTTGAATTGGACACGGGACTTCTCAAACGCGTTGCAAGCTTTCATTTCAGCAATGACCTGGTCCAGGTCCTCATAGTCAAAGGCTGCTGTCCACTCGTGGACCTTTTGCATCGCCCCGATGAACGGCGAAGGGTCACCATTGCGTGTCAGAACCCGCAGACAATCCAGATACTCCTCCCGGAACAGGGTCGGTACGATGATGCGACAGCTGTTCAACACGGACAATTCCGCATTCATGACCAAACGCGCCAAGCGACCATTCCCATCGATGAAAGGGTGAACTTCGGAGACCAGAAACATGGCGAGCAACGCTCTGGCCGTTCCCCCCGGTACGCTGGGCAGGAGCTTCGAGCCCTCGACCAGCGTTCCTCGAACAAGCTTGGGCAGAACAAACTCCGTATTGCCGGCGCGATTGGGCTGTTCCTTGAACTCACCTGGACCGTCTTCCGGCCGCTCACGCATCTGATCGGCATGGCGCTCGCGGAGCTGGACCAGCACTGCCTCGCCAACGGCCAAGGTCTGGTTGGCCCATCCCGGGTTCAGCGCTTGTCGGAATACACCGAGGATGTCGTGCGAATCCTTTGGCCGCTCTTCGATAGGCTTGCCCTCCAGAACGAAGCCTCGTGCTTCGTTGACATCGAACTCGGTGCCTTCGATGAAGTTGCTGAAGTAAGACTCCAGGAACGCGAAATGGACGCGAGCCTTTTCTGACCGGATGACAGAAGCGGGCTGCCGCAACGCCGTGCTCCGCAATTTGGACGCCAACTGCTCAAACAAAGCCAGTCTTTCGGCGTCATAGGGAACTGCTGCGCTACGGGCTTTGCCGGCTGCTGATGTCAGGCGCGATTGGCGGGTGCCCAGGATGCTCCCGATGAGCTCGTCCAGCACTGTGAATTCACGCTCAAGGGCGAGCGTTGGTGCCAAGGCGCGGGCATCCTCGCGCAAACCTGCCAACGCGGCCCCCCCTCGCGCATCACAGATATTGAGCAGACGCTCTTCGACCGCTTCGCGTCCGACAGATTTGCGCACTTTCCCGCGACTGATGGCCAGGTTCTCCAGCAGAAGGCGCGGCAAGGAAGGGAAGTAGAAATCCCGCCCCATCATGGGAGCGTCGCCCCCAGCCTTTCCGGGCGCTTCAAGAAGCACCACCGTCAGTCCGGGCAACTCGGCTTTGCGTTTGTAACTGTAGTTCAGGTGCAGGATGTCATCCACCGGAACACCGCCGTTGAACGCGCTGCGGTAGCCGATGACGGCGCCGGGAAACAACGCAGCCAGAACCCGAATGCGGTCTCTTGCAATCACACCGGGCCACTCCTGCGGTGGTCGGCTGCTGACCACACCAGGAACGATGCGCGCGAGCTCGCCCGCTTTGACCCGGCGCTGGGCTGCACGAATCTCGGCAGGGCTCAGTTCGGCGTAGAGCAACAACGAGTCGTCTGCTGTCGTTTTTTTTGCTGTTTTGCTCATGGGGATGGCGCTGTTTGTCGGTAAAATCAACCTAATAGGCGATTTTAGTCGTAAATTTCTATTTTTTTATTTCCAATGCAAGCTCGATGTCCCACTGCCAACGAAAAATACAGCCAGCGGGTACGGTCACCCCGTCGTCATCGCGTACATGGACGCCCCCTGTTTTGTTCTTTAGGGGTCATGTTCTTTAGGGGTCAGGTCTA
>JBCKNC010000143.1:0-3983 GCA_038902915.1 Polaromonas sp. | reverse complement strand
TCTGCAGCGACGTATTGCTGACGGTAAACCTCGAACGGCAGGGTGTCTGCGGCCTCGATTTTTTTCTGCTCTTCCAGCGACTGCTGACTGAGTGCTGCGAAGTGCGCCTGCTGTTCTTTCGAAAACGGCAGGCTGTTAAAACTGTCGCGCGTCTTTTCCGACTGCGTGCGCACAAATTTGGCAAACGAATTGTCAAACCCCTGGGCCATGGCGGCCAGTACACGGGCAGACGGCAACAAATCCGGGTTCGCCAGCGAGGCACTGGCAGAGGCCAGCGCTTCGCTATGGAGCTTGTGGCCGTGCGCTGCGTCCAGTGCGTCAGCAATCGGCGCGCACTGCGCCACAATGTCCGCACCCCAACGGGTCAGCATGACTTCTGCGCCGCCGCGTTCCAGCGTCAAGCCTGGCTCCCGGCCACGCGCTGAGGTGCGGTGTTGGTTGCGCGCCAGTGCGGCGATTTCTTCCGGCGTATCGGGTGGGCTGTCACTGAGCAGGCAATGCAGCAAAAAGACATCCAGAAAGCGCATGGTTTGCGCCGTGATGCCGACAGACACAAAAGGATCGAGGTCCATCAGCCGCACTTCAATGTATTCAACACCGCGCTCACGCAAGGCATGCAAAGGCCGCTCGCCGGGGAAGATCACACGCTTGGGGCGGATGGTGCCGTAAAACTCGTTTTCAATCTGTAGCAGCGAGGTGGCAAGCTGGTTGTAGTCACCACCGGGATTGAGAATGCCGACTTTTTCATACGCCGGGTAGGGCCGTGTCAGCGCGTCCTGCAATGACGCGCCGTAGCCTTCCAGGCTGTTGTAGCTGACGGCCAGCGAGGCCTGCGCATCGCTCTGGTAACCCAGACGGCCCATGCGCAACGAGGTACCGTGCGGCATGTACATGGTGCCGCTGCTAAGCGCTTGCAGCTCGTGCTGGCGACCTGCCACAAAAGTCGAACACACGGCTGGTGAGGCACCAAACAGGTAAAGCAGCAAAAAAGCCTGGCGGCGGAAATTGCGGATCAGGCCAAAGTACTGCGCATTCGTCACCCCAGGAAAAGACCAGTTGTAGTGAATGCCCGAAATCGTCTGCATCCGCCGACCATAACGGTGCGACAGGCCAAGGCGATAAACACTCTTGGCGCGGCCCACATTGGACGAACCAAACAACGCCACAGGAATGGTCTCGTCGGTCGGCAAGCCGCAGGGCATGCTCGACACCCAGAGCATTTCATCGCCAACCGATTTCAAAGTACGGTAGATGAACTGGTGAATCTGCGTGAGCTCGTCCAGCGCCGCATCGACGCTGGCATGTACGCCGGTCACCAGCTCAAGCTGGGATTCGCTGAAGTCAGTGGTGATGCTGGGATGCGTCAGGGCCGAACCCAGTGCTGCCGGGTGCGGTGTCAGCGCTAGGGCCCCCGCAGGCTGGACCCGCAGGCTCTCTTTTTCGATGCCACGGCGCATACCCAGCAGCCGCTCTGGTGCCAGCGCACCCGCGCGCTCAAGCAGTGAGGCAAAACCAGCGTTGTCTTTCAAATTCATGGGAGCTGCCTATCGGTCTTGCCGGGAGCCGGGAGCCGGATATTGAGTATTGGCAGGTATAAATTGAACATGTAACTGTCTCCCCTTATTTTTTTGAGTGGAAATGGAAGTTATCACAGACCGGCCCATCGTGCTTGCCCTGAGAATTATTGGGGTCAGAGTCCAAATTCGCCAAGCCTTGGGCTCACCCGCAGGGTGCGGTGCGATGCACCGTAGCGAAATTGGACTCTGACCCCAATAATTCTCAGGGCAAGCGCATCGTGAGATGATTCAGTCATGTTTAGGGCACTTCTAGAAATTCAGATTTTCAGGATGAAATGCTAGGCGGACGGAACGCAGCAACCGGAACGTACTTCAGGTACGTGAGGATTGCGAGTACCGCCCAACGACGCAATTCGCCTGAAAAATGAATTTATAGAGGTGCCCTTTATTTGAGGCATGTTTCGATGTCTGATGCGCTCACCCTGTCCTGCCTCCCGCTCTTTCCGCTCGGCACCGTCCTGTACCCCGGTGGCTTGCTGCCCTTGCGGATTTTTGAGGTCCGCTACCTGGACATGATTGGCAAGTGCCATAAAAACGGTGCGCCGTTTGGCGTTGTATCGCTGACGCAGGGCTCCGAGGTGCGCAGGGTAGAGCCCGGTAAGCCGAGCGGCGATGGCTTTGCGCTGGAAGAATTTAACGCCGTCGGTACATTGGCCACGATTACCGCGTTTTCGACACCACAGCCGGGCTTGATGGTGATTCGCTGTGAAGGTGCCCAGCGCTTCAAAATCACCAACCGTGAAAAGCTCAAACACGGACTGTGGATAGCAGACGTGACACGCCTTGATGAAGACATAGTGGTGCCGATTCCTGAAGACCTCCAGGCTACTGCGAATGCGCTTGGCAAGCTTGTCCGCAGCTTGCAGCAGCGCAACATTCCGGACCATCAAATGCCAGTGATGAAGCCCTTGCGGCTCGATGATTGCGGCTGGGTCGCCAACCGCTGGTGCGAACTGTTGCCCTTGCCCGCAGAGATCAAACAACGTCTGATGGAGCTGAAGAGCCCGCTGGTACGGCTGGAGCTGGTCAGCGACATCCTAGAACGGACGGGTATCGCGCTCTAAAAAGAAAAATGACCCGCGTAAAACTAAAATAGAGTGACTAATTCCATTTTTTATGCCAGGCTAAACATATGCGAATAAATATTTTATCCACTGAACTGAGAATTGGCATGTTTGTGGCTGATCTTGATCGCCCGTGGATAGGTACGCCTTTTCTGCTTCAGGGTTTCCTGATCGAGGACGATGAGCACCTGATGCAGTTGCAGCAGTATTGCAAACTCGTTCTGATCGACTCGGCACACTCGACTGCGCAAGCACAAGCCGCGATATTGGCTTATGGCAATAAGGCCGGAACAAACAAACGGAACTCCGCATCAATAACTGACCCCTCTTCCGATCAGGCCCCTTCAGCAGCCGGGGAAGGCGACGTGTGGCCGACCTTTATTCCTGCCGATGTCACATTAACACGCTACCACAACGTCAATTCCCTCGAAGCAGAACTTACTCTGGCAGGCGAGGTTTATAGCCAAACCGTCGAAGTATTGAACGATCTGATTAAAGATTTACGCGCCAACAAACAACTCACTCTTGATGTAGTGGAAGTCGTGATAGAGGGTGTGGTGGACAGCATGGTGCGCAATCCAGATGCGCTGATGTTGATCGCACGCATGCAGCAACAGGAGGAAATCGCCTATGGGCACGGACTCAATGTTGCCATTTATTTGGTTGCAATGGGTCGGCATCTGGGCTTGCCCAAGAATTTACTCGAGCGCCTGGGCACGGTCGGCTTGCTGCTTGATATTGGCAAGACCAGCTTGCCGCGTGAACTCCTATTGAAAAAAAATCGGCTGACTTCAGAGGAATTAGAAATCATCCAAAGTCACGTGAACCTGGGCCTTGCTATCCTTAAAGAGACGCCTGGCCTGCATCCCGACATTCTGCAAGGGATTGCGCAGCACCATGAGCGAGAAGACGGAAGCGGCTATCCTGCGGGTTTATCCGCAGGCAATATCAGCCTGTTCGGACGCATGGCCGCAATTGCCGATTCATTTTCCGCGATGACCAATCCACGCCCCTATGCCGCAGTCATCCCGGCTTATGAGGCGCTGCAATCAATGGCCAACTGGGGCAGGGGGTTCTATCACACGCCGATAGTCGAACAATTTATCCATACCATCGGCATTTTCCCAGTGGGCTCGATGGTGGAACTGTCCTCGGGCGAGGTCGCGGTCGTCATCAGCCATAACAAGGTTCGCCGGCTGAAGCCGCGTGTACTGATCATCAGCGGCCCAGACAAGAGCCCGTCGCAAAGCCCTACCACGATGGACTTGCTGTATCCGCCAGCATCACAGGAAACCCCGCTATCCATTCTGCGCGGCCTGCCAACTGGCGCTTACGGCCTCAA
>JBCKNC010000142.1:0-4096 GCA_038902915.1 Polaromonas sp. | reverse complement strand
GAGGTGTACGTCTTCAAGGTCCAGCTTCCATTCAAACGAGTCGGACTCGATCTCACTGGTGATTTGCGCCATGCCTTGTGTGATGGAGGCGTGGTCAGCGGCGTTGATGATGCCTTGCGCAGCCAGCATGTCAGCGTGCGCCAGGGAGCCGGTGATGTCGGCTTGCCACAGGCGCTTGTCAAAAAATACGCTGGCCGTGTAGCGTTTGACGAGCTCGTTCATGGGCTCTGAAAACAGGGCAGACCAGGCTTGGGACTTTTTATCGAATTGGTTCACGTCAGGCTTTCTTTTTGGCGGCGTTCAATGCAATACTTGGCTGCAATCCTTAATCGTTGATTTTATCTGCCCCATGAAACCCTCAACCGATAGCCATTCTTTTGCAGAATCCACGCTGCAAGATGCCCTTGTGGGCGCTGATGAAGAGGTTGCTGCGCCGTCGATGCGAACAAGCATGTTCGATGCCTGTCACGTAGGCGTGGTATTGCGTGCTGTGCTGTTTGTCGAGGTAGTGGCCGGGGTAGTGGCCATGTTCAGCGCTGGCCAGCCGATGGACTGGCTGATGCGGTTTGCATGGCTGACGGGGGCTGTGCTGCCCGCCACGCTGGGCTGGCTGATTGCCGCCTGCATCCTTAAAAACCGGCTGATGAAGCTGTTGCCGCGCTACCAGTGGGCATCTGGCATTGCGCTGGGCGTGGTGGCCGGTTTGTATGGCTGCGGCCTGCTGGCATTGATGGGGCTGACGGGCCAGCAGGGCGCGCCATGGTGGGCCAGTGCCTTTGCCGGTGCGCTGTTGTCTGCCATGTTGCTGGCTGGCCTTTTCTGGCGTGCCAAGGCGCGTACCCCGGCCGCTACGGCTGCGCGGCTACAGGAGTTGCAGTCACGCATACGGCCACACTTTTTGTTCAACACCCTCAACAGCGCCATCGCGCTGGTACGGGACCAGCCGCTCAAGGCCGAGGCCATGCTGGAAGATTTAAGCGAGCTGTTTCGCCATGTGCTGGCTGACCCGGCCGAGTCCGTCACGCTGGCGCAAGAGATTGCGTTGGCGCAGCGCTACCTGGCGATTGAAGAGGTACGATTTGGCGAGCGCCTGCGGGTCGAGTGGAGCCTGGACCCCCACGCAGACCAGGCCAGGTTGCCACCCTTGCTGCTGCAGCCGCTGGTTGAAAACGCCATCCGCCACGGGGTAGAGCCGAGCGCCACGGGCGCGCAAGTCAAAATTTCAACCCTCAGGCGCGGTAACGTGGTGGTGGTGAAGGTGAGCAACTCGATGCCCGGCGGTAGTGGCGAGCGCGGCAATGGCCTGGCGCTGGCCAATGTGCGTGAACGGTTGCTGTTGCTGCACGATGTGCAGGTACGTTTTCAAACCGTGTTCAAGGATGGTGTCTATCAAGTGAGGCTGGAGATACCCATATGATTGGTTCGCTGCTGGCGCTTTCGGTGCTATAGGCGCGCACCGAAACGGTGCCCTTGCCCTGAAGTAATTACACTCGGCTTCTACACCTATATATAGAGGTAAATGATGAATAGCGAACAGATGAACAAGGCCAGAAGCGGCAAGGGTTTTATTGCGGCACTCGACCAGAGCGGCGGCAGTACTCCAAAGGCGTTGAAGTTGTACGGCGTCGAAGAAACTTCGTACTCGAACGAGGCCGAAATGTTCGACCTCGTGCACGCGATGCGCACCCGAATAATCAAGAGCCCGGCGTTCACGGGCGAGCGCATTCTCGGCGCGATCTTGTTTGAGATGACGATCGATCGCACGATCGATGGCAGAGGCACCGCCGAATACCTGTGGCAAGAAAAGGGTGTAATCCCGTTCTTGAAGGTCGATAGCGGACTCGCCGACGATGCCGACGGCGCGCAGATGATGAAGCCGATCCCAGAGTTGGCGGCGCGCCTCGCAAAGGCCAATTCGCATGGCGTGTTTGGCACCAAGATGCGCTCGGTCATCAAACTCGCCAACGCGACTGGCGTGACCAACGTTGTGTGCCAACAATTCGAGGTCGGCAAGCAGATCATCGCCGCCGGCCTTGTGCCGATCATCGAGCCCGAGGTCGACATCAAGAGCCCGCAGAAAGCCGAGGCCGAGGTGTTGCTTAGGGCGGCGATCTTGACCGAACTCAATTCTTTAAGTGCCGACCAGAACGTGATGCTCAAACTGACGCTGCCAAATGCTGCGGGCTTTTACGCCGAGATGGTGCAGCACCCGCGCGTCGTGCGAGTTGTGGCGCTGTCGGGCGGCTACAGCCGCGTCGATGCCAACATCGCGCTGGCACAAAATTCTGGCGTAATCGCGAGCTTTTCGCGCGCCTTGACCGAGGGTCTAACTGCGCAACAGACCGAAGTCGAATTCAACGGCTCACTTGACGCGGCGATTCAGGCAATCTTCGAAGCGTCGAATACGTGACGCTTAAAGTCTTATTGGTCGATGACGAAGCGCTGGCCCGTTCACGCCTGCGCACCTTGCTCGGCGACTGCACTGCGCCACGGGCAGAGGTACTGGCAGAAGCCGCCAACGCCGTGCAGGCCATGACCGCATTGCAGCGTGATGTGTTTGACCTGGTGCTGCTTGACATTCATATGCCCGGCATGGATGGCATCACGCTGGCGCGCAGCATCGCCACCATGGCTGTGCCGCCCGCCGTCGTGTTTGTCACAGCCCATGCCGAACACGCCGTACAGGCCTTTGAAGTGGCAGCGGTTGACTACCTGACCAAGCCCGTGCGGCTTGAGCGTTTGCAGCAGGCGCTACAAAAAGTAGAGCGCATTGTGCTGGCCAGTCGGGCATTGCAGCCGGGCTATTTTGAAGAAAATCTGATTATTCAAGACCGTGGCCGCACCGAACGCGTGCCGCTGACAGAGGTGTTGTACCTGAAGGCCGAGCTTAAATACATCACCGTACGCACCGCCAACCGCAGCTACATCCTGGATGGCGCTATCAGCGAACTTGAAGAAAAATACGCCGTGCAGTTCATACGTATTCACCGTAACGCACTGGTAGCTAGGCGCGCAGTACGCGCGCTTGAAAAGCACTTTGACCCCGAAGAAGGCGAAGGCTGGGCGGTACGGCTCAATGGCATTGACGAGTTGCTGGCCGTGTCACGCAGGCAGCTCAGTGCGGTGCGCGAAGCGATTGTGGGCTAGGTTAGTGCGGCTGGGGTAGTTGAAATGAAGGGCACCTCTAGAAATTCAGATTTTCAGGATAAAGTGCAAGGCGCGTGTCGCATCGCCCTTTGGGCTCATGCGAGGGTCGCGGAGCAACCGGAATGTACTTAAGGTACATGAGGATTGCGAGCACCGCGCAACGCAGCAATTTGCCTGAAAAATGAATTTATAGAGGTGCCCTGAAGCCCCTGAATGTCGAGCAGTGATGATGTAGGCATGGTGGGATGTTTGATTTTGTGGTTCTGCTGTTTGATGGCTGGTAGGGGATTGTAGAAACAGCAATCCCACCGCACCGTCATGCTGGAGACGACCTAAAATCAGTAAAGCGGCTGCAAGGTTTGCGGCCTACATTGCGTTGGGCATCATGAACACGTCCGAGTACTCCGAGACCCAGAAGATCGAGTTGGCAACAGCCAACGCGTTCTTTGGTCTGTACAACGCACAGCATGCAACCGCCTATTTTGTGAATCGTGTTGCTGGACCGAGAGAAGCTCCAGACATATTCGCTTCGGATGGTGTTGGGCGCGAGTTCAACCTTGAAATCACACTTACCGAAGACCGTCCAGGCAACATAACTGCGCTCCTTGGCCGGAGTGACAGCCTTTCAATTGAGGCATTGAAACAAGAGATTGAAGCAGTTCGTACAGGCAAAGCCCAGCCCCGAGTAAATTCTCTACAAGGCAACGCATTGCCAGTTCTGCTGAGCCGGATCGACAAGAAGTTGATGAAGAGATACGGCAGCCATACCGCTCTCGTTGTCCGCGATACAAGTTTTTGGGATTGGGAACTCGTTATTCCGTCGATCCAAGCGCATCTGAAGAGTAAGGTTGTTCCGTTTGATCTGGGCATCTGGCTTCTTACCGCCGAGAAGACCGCTATTCTTCAACTCTACGCGCCGAAATCAGCAGCATGATGCCCAACCCTTCCG
>JBCKNC010000141.1:0-4193 GCA_038902915.1 Polaromonas sp. | reverse complement strand
TTCGCGTTTGGGCAGGTCGCCGCGCATGGGAAAGGGTGTGTCGGGCAGGTTCAGGGTGCTGCGGTAATCGGTTTTGGTGTCGGACATGGGGTCGATCAAGAAGGCTTCGACAGGCTCAGCCCGAACGGTTGTGTTGGGGGAAAGGGGAGTAAAAGCCGTTCGCCCTGAGCCTGTCGAAGGGCAGCGACCTGTGGCGCGTATCGTCTAAATTCGGTCGCGCGTGGTCTGGCGGCTGGTTTCCGTGTGCATGGACGCTGAAAACGACTTGGAAGCCTGGGCAAAAAAAGCCCGTGCGTCATCGCAGTCTTTGGCGATACCCGCCCTCAGGCTGTCAAGGCCGTCGTACTTGAGTTCGTCGTGCAGTTTATGTAGCAGTTCCACCCGGATGATTTTACCGTACGCCCCCTCGGCCCCAAGGGCATCCGGCCAGTCGAGGCAATAGGTTTCCAGCAGCACGCGCCCGCCATTGACGTCGTCGGGGTTCAGCGAGGGCCGGATGCCGAGGTTGGCGACGCCGGGCAGAGGTTCGTCCGACAAACCTGCTACCCTCACCGCAAAAATCCCGCAGGCCGCCGGTTTCCAGTGGGAAAACCGCAAGTTCAGCGTGCGAAAACCGAGGTCGCGTCCGAGCTTGCTGCCATGCACTACATGGCCCGAAATGCTGTACGGCCGGCCCAGCAGGCTGGCCACGCGGTCCATCCGGCCCTGCGCCAGCGCTTCGCGCACGGCGGAGCTTGAAACCCGCGTCTTATGCACCTCGTAGCTGTTCATGCGGGCGACATCAAAACCGCGCTCATCGCCTGCTGCGTCCAGCATGGCGTAGTCGCCTGCGCGTTTGGCTCCAAAGCGAAAATCATCCCCAACCAGCACATACTTTGCGCCTAGACCTTGCACCAGCACCTGGTCAATAAAACTATGGGGCGACTGGCCTGAGAGCTGTGCATTGAACCGCAGCACAACGCACTGGTCTATGCCGCAACGCGCCAGCTCGGTGAGCTTGTCACGCAGGGTGGCCACGCGGGCGGGGGCCAGTTCGGGCTTGCGGACAAGGGCTGCAAAGTAGTCGCGCGGGTGTGGCTCAAAGGTCATCACGCAACTCGGCAGGCCGCGGTGCTGTGCTTCATTTTTAAGCAGCGCCAGCATGGCTTGGTGGCCGCGGTGCACGCCATCGAAGTTGCCAATGGTCAGTGCGCAGTGCGGCGCAAGCTGGGGATGGTGGTAGCCGCGGAAAACTCTCATTCTGATGATTATCGTTTTAATAGCGCCTTGGGCCGGTTTGATGCGGAGTTATTGGGGTCAGACACCAATTTCGCTGCGGTGCGAAGCACCGCCCCCGGAGGGCGAGCCGTAGGCTAGTCGCATTTGGGCTATGACCCCAAAAACTCCATTGAGACGGCTTTGTCATGAAATCACGGTATATTCGAGTGTTAGACAGTTTGAGTCTGGTTCCATGCGTTTTTAACAATAATGGAGGTTCGTTTTGAAGGTCTTGAAGCTCTCAGCCCAGGGGTTGCCGCAATCGTGGATCAGCCTCGAACAAGCCGTGCTGCACTATGCATCGGAGGAAGTGCGCTGGGAGATGGGTGCGCGGGTGGCGATATTTCACGGCGGCCACAATGCGATCACGGGTGACCAGTCCATCATCACGGTCAATAGCATCATTGGCACCAAGGGCGTGCCCAATATCAACCCCTTCGATTTAAAGCCGGGCCTGACCAACAGCAAGCTGTTCGCCCGTGACCGCAATGTGTGCGCCTACTGCGGCGAGCATTTCGACGAAGAAGAACTGACCCGTGAACACATCGTGCCGTTTGCGCAAAACGGCATTGACAGCTGGATGAACGTCGTCACGGCCTGCCGCGCCTGCAACCACCGCAAAAGCAGTCGCACGCCGGAACAGGCCAAAATGCCGCTGCTCTACACGCCTTACATCCCCAGCCTGTGGGAAGACTTCATACTGCGAAACCGCCGCATCCTGGCGGATCAGATGGAGTTTTTGATGTTGCATGTGCCCAAGACCTCGCGCCTGCTGGCGTGAGCTGTTTTTTCCCGCGCCTCAAGCCGCTACCGCGGAGATATCGGCTGACGCTGCCTGAAGGGGTTGGACTACACCGCCCGGATTCCACCGGCCGCATGATGACCATTCACCATTCACCATTCATCATTCGGAGATTTTCATGTTGCAAAGAAGACAGCTGTTTCAGTTTGCCGGTGTGGCGGCGGTGGCCGCCGCTGGCGGGGCCGCCTGGATGTATTACGCATCGCCTCGTTCCACCGCGCTCGGTGGTGGGCCGTTTCGCCACTATCCTTTCGATCCAGTGGCTGCAGGGAACTTCCAGCAAAAGCTGTTCATCCCCGTGGGCAGCGGGCCGTTCGGCGTGCTCGATGTTGCCGGACCCCTGAAAATCAGGGCTACCGCGGCCAGCTTCCCGCTGCTGCCCGGCCGCGAATCGCCGTTCCTGCTGTACCAGACCGAACAGGCGGGCAAGGCCTACCAGAACCCGATTTTGCGCATCGAGAGCGGTGCGCGCTTCACAGCCAGCCTGGAAAACGCGCTGGCCGAGCCGACCATCATTCACTGGCACGGACTGCACACGCCCGCCAACATGGACGGCCATCCGGCCAGCACCATCGCCCCGGGCGGGCGCTATGCCTATGACTTCAAGGTGAGCAACCGTGGCGGCACCTACTGGTACCACACGCATGCGCATGAGCTGACCGCCGAGTAGGCCTACCACGGTCTGGCGAGCTTCTTCCTGGTGGATGACGACGACCAGCGCCGAGTCAGCAAGGCACTTGATCTGCAGCTCGGCGTCACCGATCTGCCCCTGGTCATCCAGGACAAGCAATTCGACGCGCAGGGCAAGCTGCTGTACCGGCCCAGCGTGCATGAAGCCATGATGGGCTGGCTCGGCGACATCGTACTTGCCAACCTGACGCCCAATGCGGTCCAGACTGTCACGCCGCGCACCTACCGCCTGCGGCTGCTCAATGGCTCCAACGCACGCATCTACCGGCTTGCCTTCGTCAAGGGTGAGACGGCGCTCAATTTCACCGTGATCGGTACCGATGGCGGCCTGATTGAGCGGCCGGAAACGGTGACGGAAGCTTTTCTCTCGCCGGGGGAGCGCCTCGATGTGCTGTTCGACGCGGGCCAGGCACAGCCCGGCGAGGATGTTTTCCTCAGGAGCCTGGCTTTCGATGCCATGGAGAATGAAGGCTCCCCCGGAATCCTCTCGGGGATGATGGGCGGCATGGGCATGCGGCAGATGATGGCCGGCATGAGCTCGTCACGGCTGCCGCTGGGCCATGCTTTCAACGTGTTGAAGCTGTCGGTCACGGCCGGCGAACGCGTCGTCGCCAAGCTGCCGGTCACGCTGTCGCAGGTCAAGCCGATAGCCACTGAAGGTGCTGCGCAGCGCAAGATCGAACTGTCGATGGGGCAAATGCGCTTTCTGATCAACGGGCGTACCTTCCGCATGGACGAGATCGCGTTCGATGTGAAGCGCGGCGCAGTCGAAATCTGGAACATCAGCAACCCGGCGATGGGCATGCCGCATCCGATGCACATCCACGGCTTTTCGTTCCAGGTACTCGAACGGCTGAACAGCCCGCCCCAGCTGTCAGGCATGGCACGTTTCGGCAAGGGCCGAACGGTGAGCGACCTCGGCTGGAAGGATACCGTACTGGTCTGGCCCGGTGAAACGGTGCGGGTGGCGATAGACTTCGCCCACGATTTCCCCGGCGACCAGACCTATGTGTTCCATTGCCACAACCTTGAACACGAAGACGCCGGAATGATGATCAACTTTCGCGTGCAAGCGTGAAGGCGGGGCTATGAGCCGGTTTGTAGCGAAGGGGGCTGCGCAGTCTGGCCGAGCTGGTGATTTTTTAGCCGTTGAACTTCGCTGAAATCGGCCGCAGCCCGTCCTGGGCCAGGTTGACCTTCGAGCTGGAGACGCAGGCGCCTCCGGGGGGCACTCCGGGCTGCCGGGCGCGGAGTTTGTGCGCCGCTTCCTGCTGCAACTGCCCGTCGTGAACCCGCAAGCCACCGAGTCCGCGAAGGACTTCATGGCACGGGTGGCGCAGATCGATGTGCTGCCAGGCGGGCAGACTGCACGTGGTGCAGGTGCTGGGGGGACAAAAGCGTTTCAAGACCCCGCGCTTTCATTTTAATCGGCCGTACAAGGCTC
>JBCKNC010000140.1:0-4370 GCA_038902915.1 Polaromonas sp. | reverse complement strand
CCGTCTTTTGCAGCAGGCTTGGCAGGCTGGGGTTGGATAGGTTGGCCGACTGCCAGGCCTGCTGCTCCCCGTTCCCGGACGTGTGAGCCGCGCAAGCGGCGAATCTCTCCTCCGGCTGTTCAGCAATGGCGCTCGCGCGCCTCCTGGCCGGGCTGCCTCAGTGGCCACGTCATCAGCCTCTGTGCGGCGCTCTGGCCTGGGCTGGGGCATGGGTAGCGCTCGTGGGCTTGTGTGTGCATGTGGTGCCGTGCTTGGTAGCGTCGGCGCGACCATGTGCGCCTTGATTGGTGTTCGATCAGATTGTTTATTTGATCGTGGCCGTGAACCTCTGCGCGTGATGTTTAGGGTCCCCTACCGGGCCAGAATCAAACCGAGAAGGGGACACCGGTGCTCTTCACAGCTAGCCGTACATGAGACCCGTGAGACTGTGTCTGCCGAAATTTTTAGAAATTGAAACCGACGCACCCATGACAAAAACATTCCTGCCGCAGAAATAAAAAAGCCGACCGGGGGGTGGCCTGTTTTGCTTGGGTCATTCCTATTTTATTTTCAAATTTGAAATCCAGGCATGGTTAGATGGTTTGCCTATGATCGGTGACCACCCGAAAAAAGTGTTACTCGATTTTGCACCGCGCCGTGAACGCAGTTTTGACGCATGAATTGGCCGGCGGTGCATAACGCGCACGTCAATCAATCGTTGGTGGAGATGACTGCAAAACTGGAGCTGGTCATGGTGCGGCTGGCGGGCAGAATCCGTGGCTATGCACAGATACCCCAGTTGAGCGCAGCACTGCGGGAAAACCCTGATTAAAATCAGCATACCCCTGATTGACAGGGGGGGGGCGTGGATAACATCCAACGTGGATACCCACCTAACCTTAAGGAATTAACGCCATGTTCACAGTAGCAACTCCCTTGCGTCTTACTGTTATCGCCGCATCCATATTGGGTTTGGCCGGCTGTGGTGGTGGTGGGGGCGGGGGCGGGCTGGTCTCAGCCCCTGTGGTTGTAGGTGCTGGCGCAACCTACACCGTTGGCACGTCTCCCAACGCCCCCGCCAACATCACGCAAACGCTCCAGCTCAGCGGCGGTGTCAGCACTGGCCTGGCCGCCACTGGAACCTACACACATAACTACAATACCAATGCCTCCACGCTGACCGGCGGCACCAATGTTAGCGCTGCAACGGTCACGGTCACACCCACCAGCGGCGCGATCACCGGCATCACCCTCAACGCGCCCAACGCCCGCCTCAGCGGTTCGACATCCAGTTTCAGCGGTGCTGATCTCCAGCCTGCTACTGTCACCAGCCTGGGCGCCTGCGCGGGCGGCAACTGTGCCACCTCGATCCGCGACCTGGCCCTGGAGACGAGTGGCGGCTTCAAGTACCTGACCTACGGTGGATGGGAGGAGGAATCCGGCTCCAGCGGCACTGTCAATGGTGTGGTGGGATTAATGGTGGTGGGGGTACCCACTGCGCCGGCCAATATTCCAGTCACCGGCACGGCAAGCTACAGCGGCCTAAGCGCTGGTCTGTATTTAAATTCGGCCACAAATTTTGCGGGTGCCTTCGGTGCGATTTTCAACGCTGCAGCCAACTTTTCCAACCGCTCGCTGGCGGTCTCGACCACGAACACTTTAGTAGACGAAGGCTCAGGCCCCGTCAGTCGGCCCGCGCACAATTACAGCGGCACGCTGACCTATGCGGCGGGATCCAACCAGTTTTCCGGGCCGATTGCGACTGCAACAAGCGGGCTAAGCGGCACCGCAACCGGTCTGTTCTTTGGCCCGGCAGCGCAGGAAATCGGCGGCGTGTTCCATGCCACCGGTGGCACGGTAACCGTCAAAGGGCTTTTTGTCGGCAAGCAATAAGTCTGAAACAAGACTGACCATCAGTTGCTTTAATCACACCCACCCCGCGCAATGCGCGGGGTTTTTATTTGCGCCTTTTACCGCATGAAATATCTTCGGCACCTCTCATTTCTCTGCCTGCTGTCCTCTGTCCTCTGCCCTCTAATCCCGGCACATGCCGATTCGACACCCCATACGCTCGCTACTGCTACCGCGCAGTTGCAGGCCAGGGATTACGCCGCCGTGCAGTCGACGCTGGCACCGCTGCTGGCCATGCCAGAACCGCATCTGGAGGCACTGTTCCTAGATGGTATGCGGGCGCTGGAGACGGGCGACACGGCTGCCGCCATCACCCGCTTTCGCGCCATGCTGACGCGCGACCCCAAACTGATCCGCCCGCGGCTGGAACTGGCGCGGGCGCTGGTCTTGAGCGGCGACCGCCAGGCCGCGCGTTACCATTACGAGCAGGTTCTGGGCGCTGGTTTACCGGAGCCGGTGGCGCGTAATGTGTACCGCCAACTGAGCGGCATTCGTGAGCGCGAACCCTCGCTGCGCATGACGCTGGAGCTGACTTCGGATTCCAATCCCGCACAGGTGACCGCAGCGAAGAGCGTGATGATCGGTGGCCGGCCCTATACGCTGAACACCACCACGCCGGACGGAGCGGTGTACGGCCTACGCGCGACGGCCGATGCGCACCTGCCGCTACCGTCCGACCCGAGATGGTACGCACGCTTTTATGGCGAGGCCACCGAATACCCGCGCAGCCATCTCGATGCACTCTACGGCCAGGTGTCCGCCGGCAAAAGGTTTGCCCTGGGCCAACACAGCGTGGCGCTAGAAACGGGCGGCCATAGAACGACCTATCAGGGCAACGCACAATCCGAAGGCGGGCTGCTGCGGGCGACCAGGTTTTACCGGCTGTCGCCGCAATGGGCACTGACGGCGGAAGCACAGGCCAAGACCTATCGCTACGCCCGCCTGCGCTATCTGAACGGTAAAAATTATTCTCTTGGCCTCACGGCTGTCTACGTGCCGCAACCCAGCCAGCGCTGGGAGCTGGGCGCCGGGCTGAGTGATTACACCGCCGCTGAAGCCGCCTATTCCTATATCCAGCCAAGCATGACGGCGCGATTTGCGCAGGAATGGCCGGGCGGCTGGATCACCGGCGGGCGACTGTCCGTCCAGACAGCGCGCTACGCCGCGCCCGATGTGTTTTTCGGCGTCACGCGCCGCGACAAGGAAGCCCGTGCAGAATTTGACGTAAAAAACCGCAAGCTCAACTGGTGGTCGTTTACGCCGCAGGCCGTGATCGGCTACGTCAAGCGCGATTCCAGTCTGGCTTTGTACCAGTTTGACCGCTTCTATATCCGCATCGGGCTAACCCGGGAGTTTTGAAGGATAGGAAATTCAACCGCATGAGGCCAACTATCCCCCGAAAAGCATCCTCAAGAATCGTGCTTTCCCTGATGTGACATCTGAATCCTCAAGGTTTTTCCGCCCACCGGAATCCCACACCCCAAAGGACTGCGACTCGCAAGCCGCAGTATGACATCGTTCATGCGGAGTCGCATACTGGGCCTGACCCCAAATTTATGGAAACAACGATGTCAAGACCTGACCCCTTGCATTTGAGACGCTTGATATGGTGCAGCGCTCACGGCCCGCCCGCAGCAGCTACTGGTTAGCTGGTGGCTGATGCGCCCTATTCGCCCGTGCCTCGATCACGACCGCCTGCGCAGGACCCCGATACGGATCCGCCCCGCCGATTTTCGTCAGAGCAGCGGTGACCTTTTCTATCACCTCGTCGAGCGGGACGCCGCGCTTCTCGATGAGGAGCGACCGCGTAGTGCCACGTATCTGCCCAGTGGCCACGGTACGCGCACTGACGCGGTCGAGCTGGTGCCGTTTCTTCTCGATTCGCACTTCCTGAAAACGCGCCTCGGCAAGCAGTTGGCGCAACAGTGCCAGGTCGTACATTTCATAGGGAGCCCTGAAACGCATTCCCGGGTCGCCGGGAAAGAGACCTTCGATGACTTGTGCATTCACCGCAGCGTGTGGATTCTCCTCGATGCGGTCCCAGACGTTGAACAGAAGGGTGCCTCCTTCCTTGAGCACACGTCGAGCCTCCAGGAGGGCCGCCTTCTTGTCCGGCACGTACATGATGCCGAAGGCGCAAACCACGGCGCCGAACTCGCCGTCGCGGAAGGGCAGCTTGATCGCGTCCGCCTCCCGCCATTCGATGCCTTGGCGGTCGCCTAGCTTGCCGCGCGCGTAGTCCAGCATGGCCGCGCTAAGGTCTGTGGCGACCAGTCGAAAGGCCGGATCGAGTCGCTCACGCAGCCGCCGGGTCAGGCGGCCAGTACCGCAGGCGATCTCCAGTACGTTGCCCGGAGGCTCGGCTGGAAGGCGTTGCGCGAGGTCCGCCGCAAAGGCGTCGAACCAGGCCGGGCCCAGGCAACTGTCGTAGTACTCGGGAATGGAACCGGTAAAGCTTGTACTCACGTCGACCATGTGCC
>JBCKNC010000139.1:0-4438 GCA_038902915.1 Polaromonas sp. | reverse complement strand
TGGCGCGCTCGGCCCCGACCATGACCGGCAGAAAATCGGTGGCACCGCCGATCGGCGCCGAGCCATGCTTGGGGCCGGCCTGACCGTAGCGGGCGAGGTCGCTTGATACCGAGAAGTCGCAGGCCATGCCGATTTCCTGACCGCCGCCAATGCGCATGCCGTTGACGCGGCAGATCACCGGCTTGTCGCACAGCAAAATAGCACTGACCATGTCGTTGAACAAACGCATGTACTGGCGGTATTCCTGCGGCTGGCCGGCGTAGTACTCGGCGTATTCCTTGGTGTTGCCGCCGGTGCAAAAAGCCTTGTCGCCAACGCCGGTGAACACCACGCACACCACATCGCGCGCGTTCGACGCGGCGCGGAAGGCGAGGATCGCGCCCTTGACCATGTCGGTGGTGTAGGAGTTGTATTGGCTGGGGTTGTCGAGCGTGATCCAGGCGTTGAACAGGCCGGGCACCACGCTGCCATCGGGCCGCCGCGCCGGACGTTTTTCGTAGCGCACGCCGGGCTTGGAAATGTCGTCGACCAGGTCGTGGTTCTTGAAATCGGGCATCGGGTTCAGGGTCTGGGGGGTATTCATGTTGTCTCCTGGGTTCATCGGAAAATCGGGTTGGCGAAAAAGCCGCGGCCGGTCAGGGCACCAGCACCACGCGCTTGCGGATCTCGTGCCGGTGCACGGCGGGGAACACGTCGTTGATGTCGGCGAGCGGGCGCTTCTCGACGAACGGCTCGATCTGCACCTTGCCGTCCAGCACCAGGTCGAGCGCGGCCGGGTACTGGTCCGGCGGGCAGCCCCAGTTGCCCAGGGCGCGGGCGTCGAAGGCCATCAGGTTGGACAGGCGGATCTCGACCTTGTCCATCGTGAAGCCGACCACCGACAACGTCGCGCGGTGCACCAGCAAGCTGTAGGCGGTGAGCTGTCCGGCGCCGGTGCCCGAGCATTCGAAGATGATCCACTCGGTGGATCGCAGCCCCTGTTCCCTGGCGAAGGCATTGATCGCAGCCTTCATCGCTTTGGCGTCGAGCTGCCGGCTGTTGAGCGTGAGCGTGGCGCCGTGTTCCTTGATCGCGGCGAGCTTGGCGTCGTCGACGTCGATGGCGACCACGGTGGCGCCGAACGCGCGGGCGACCTGCACGCAGTAGCCGCCCACGCCACCGGTGCCCACGACGATGGCCAGGCTGCTGGGCGCGACACCGGCGCGGCGCACCGCCTCGAACGGCGTCGTCAGCGCGTCGGCGACGATCGACACCTGCGCCAGCTCGAGCCCAGCGCGCTGCAGCCGGGCCAGGTCGACTTCGCACAGGCCGCGCCCGGGCACGACGATGTGCGAGGCGAAGCCGCCCTGGATGTCGTTGCCGGGCATCTTCTGGGCGCGGCAGATCGTCTGGAGGCCGCGCTTGCACAGGTCGCATTCGCCGCAGGGCAGCACCGCCGGCACGATCACCGACTTGCCGAGCCAGCCTTGCGCACCTTCGCCGGCACCGACCACCACGCCGCTGATCTCGTGGCCGAGCGCCAGCGGCAGCGGCTGGTTGGTGCGCACGCCGTCGTACAGGTAGCCCAGGTCGGTGTGGCACACGCCGCAGCCGGCGATCGCGACGACCACTTCGCCCGCCTGCGGTTCCGCCTTGAACTCGCTGCGCTCCATGGGCGCTTTGGGGGCGGTCATCAGCCAGCGGTGTGCATCGATGCTCATGGAACAGTCCTTTCAAGGGTCCGGCATGGAGCCGGGGTAACGCAGATGAACGGGGTCGTGACGCTTCAATATGGTAAACCGGTACCACATTGCGTATTTTAAGCATTGTGACGATGTTTATCCACCCAATCATTGATTTAAATCAATGATTGCAGGTAATGTAGTAAACTGGTACCACATTACGTATTTTAAGCATTGTGACGAGGTTTATCCGCCCGATCTTTGATCTAAATCAAGGACTGCGGGGCTCGCAACATGTTTACTCGACAGCATCCGATCCGTAGGAGTGATGCGTGAATACCTCTCTCAGAACCAAAGCACAACAGTCGATGACAGCCAAAGCGCTGGCCGCGCCAGCGCGCGCCAGCCTATCGATCGCCATCGCCGGCAGCGGCGGCAGTGGCGTGATGACCGCCGGCACGCTGCTGCTCGATGCGGCGGCGCAGGCCGGGCTCTACGGCATCATGGTGCGCACCAGCGGTCCGCAGATCCGCGGCGGCGAGGCCGCCGCGCTGCTGCGCCTGTCGGGCGCGCCGACGGAGTCGCTCGACGACAGCTTCGACCTGCTGCTGGCGATCGACTGGCAGAACATGCACCGCTTTGCCGACGAGATTCCGCTGCACGCGGGCAGCATCGTCATCGGCGACGCCGGCGGCGGCGAAGTGCCGGAGGTGTTCCTGCGCAGCGGGGCGCGTTCGGTGGTGCTGCCGCTCAAGAAGATGGCCAAGAGCATGCCCGGCAGCTGGATCAACATGCTGGCCCTGGGCCTGGCCGGTGCGCTGGCCGGACTGTCGGCCGAGGCGCTGGCGGCCGCGCTGCGCCGCAGCTGGAAACGCCCGCAGGCGGCGCTCGACGCCAACCTGATGGCGATGCAGGCCGGCATTACCCTGGCCGGCGACATCCCGGGCCTGCGCACCTTGCCGCCCGGGACCCAGACGCCGGGCCGCTGGATCGTGAGCGGCAACGAGGCCGCCGGTTATGGCGCGCTGCGCGGCGGCATCCGTTTCGTCGCTGCGTACCCGATCACCCCGGCCACCGAAATGCTCGAATGGATGGCGCCGGCGCTGACCAAGGTGGGCGGCTCGCTGCTGCAGGCTGAAGACGAACTGGCCTCGATCAACATGATCATCGGCGCTTCCTACGGCGGCGTGCCTTCGCTGACGGCCACCTCCGGTCCGGGCCTGGCGCTGATGACCGAGGGCATCGGCCTGGCCGTCGCCGCCGAGGTGCCGATCGTGGTGGTCGACGTGATGCGCGGCGGCCCGTCCACCGGCATTCCGGCCAAGAGCGAGCAGAGCGATTTGTCGTTCGCCGTCAGCGGGCTGCATGGCGATGCCCCGCGGCTGGTGCTGGCGCCCGGTTCGATCTCCGACTGCGTTTCCACCCTGCAGTGGGCGGTGGAGCTGGCCGAGGCGCTGCAATCGCCGGCGATCGTGCTGTCCGACCAGTTCATGGGGCAGTCGCGCGCGATCATCGACCGGCCCACGATTCGCGCCGGTGGCGCCCAACGCCTCACCGCCGCCGCCAATACGCCCGACTACAAGCGCTACCGCGACACCGCGAACGGCGTGTCGCCGATGGCCATTCCCGGAACGCCGGGCGTGGCCTACACGGCCGACGGCCTGACGCACACCGAGGCCGGCATTCCCAGCAGCCAGTCGCACGACCACATCGTGCAGCTGGACAAGCGCGAACGCAAGCTGATGCAGCATGACTACGGCAGCCGCTGGGCCGACATCGAAGGCGACGGGCCGCTGGCCGTGATCACCTTCGGCTCGTCCACCGGCCCGGTGCGCGAAGCGCTGCAACGCGCCGCCGCGCAAGGCGTCGAAGTACGCCTGATCGGATTGCGCCTGCTGGCGCCGCTGCAACCTGAGGTGTTCGCGCAGGCACTCGCCGGCGTCGAGCGCGTGATGGTCGTTGAACAGAACCACGGCGCGCAATTGCTGCGCTACCTGCGCGGCATGCTGGATCTGCCAGCGCGTCCCCAGAGCTTCCACCGGCCGGGCCCACTGCCGTTGCGGCCCGCCGAGATATGCACGGCCGTGCTCGAATGGGCCGGTGTGACAGCGATGCAAAAGGAGTTGGCATGAACGACATGGTCCCGCCGCCGGTGCTCACCGCGGCTCAGTTCAAATCCGGCTACAAGCCGATCTGGTGCCCGGGTTGCGGCGACTTCACGGTGCTGTCCTCAATCACCAAGGCGCTCGCCATGCTGCAGCGCCCGCCGCACGAGGTGGCGGTGGTGTCGGGCATCGGCTGCTCGTCGCGCATCCCGGCCTACACCACGTGTTACGGCTTCCACGGCGTGCATGGCCGCTCGCTGGCGGCGGCCACCGGGCTGAAGGTGGCGCGCCCCGACCTGACGGTACTGGTGGCCAGCGGCGACGGCGACGGCTACTCGATCGGCGGCAACCACTTCCTGCACGCCTGCCGGCGCAATGTCGATCTCACCTACATCGTGATGGACAACCACGTCTACGGCATGACCAAGGGCCAGGCTTCGCCCACGACCGAACCCGATTGGGACAACAAGCTGTCGCCCGGCGGCACCGGCATCAGCTCGTTCCATCCACTGGTGATCGCGCTGGCATCGGGCGCCAATTTCGTCGCCCGCGCCTTCTCGGGAGACCCGAACGGCACGGCGGAAATCATCGCCAATGGCATCCGCCATCCGGGCTTCTCGTTCATCGAGATCCTGAGCCCCTGCGTGACCTACCGGCCCGAACAGCGCGAGT
>JBCKNC010000138.1:0-4580 GCA_038902915.1 Polaromonas sp. | reverse complement strand
GGCATCTTCATCGGCCCTCAGCCCGCGCCCGACGACCTCGAGTACGCACGGCAGTGCGGGATCAAAACCGTGATCGACTTCCGATTGCCGTCCGAAACCGCGACTCCGAACGAGACGCTGGCTAGAAATTGCGGCCTCAACTACATCAACATTCCCGTCAACAAAGCGATGCTCTCTGAAAACCAGATTGACGATCTGGATGCAACAATGCAGACGAAGCAAGGCCTATTTCTGCTTCACTGCGCCACTGGGGCACGCGCGGTGTTGCTCCTCACATTGAGCAAAGCGAGAAAAAATGGCTGGACGGCCGATCAGACATTTGCGCACGCGAAAACGATGGGGTTCGACCTGCAAACTTCGCCTGCGTATTCGAATTTTGTTAATCAGCTACTTAAAATCGAACGGGGAACGCAATGACCAGCATGGAACGACGGAGCCGTTTCAGCACCAGATGTTCAATTTCAACGAGCTCAACAATCTGATCGGCACACCCGAGCTGCTGGAACTCGCCCGCAGCTACGAATAGCCTTCGCAGCCAAATGACCTTTAAATCCGTCCGTGGCCTACAGGGGCCTCAGAGCCTGTTTGACAACCTTTGGAATTCCCACATTGTCGCGGAGCGCGAAGATGGTGCAAGTCTTGTTTGGGTAGACCGGCATTATTTACAGGAAGGCTCGTTCCATGCCTTCAACAAAATCCGAACTCGCGGCGAAAGGGTTGCACGCCCCGATTTGACCGTTGCTATTGCCGACCACTATGTGCCGACGCGCGGACGGGGGACCGCCGAGGGTCCTCTCGCGTTAAACGGAGAGTTGGCCCGAATGATGGACCAGCTCAATACAAATGCGCGCGAGTTTGGCGTACGTTTATACGACATGAATCATCCATGGCAGGGCATTTGCCATGTGGTCGGACCAGAGCTAGGAATGACATTGCCAGGGACCCTGGTCGTCGAGGGAGACAGTCATACCTCCACTCACGGTGCGTTAGGAGCCTGGGCTTTCGGCATCGGTGCGTCAGAAGTGGCGCATGTACTTATGACCCAGACGCTTTGGCAAAAACGTCCGAAGCGCATGCGTATTTCCGTTGAAGGTCGATTGGCGAATGGCGTCACTGCCAAAGACATGGCCTTGAGCCTCGTGGCACTGGTTGGTGCAGATGGTGCGGTAGGGCACATCATTGAGTACGCTGGGTCTGCAGTTCGCTCTTTGAGCATCGAGGGTCGCATGACGCTGTGCAATATGTCTATTGAATGCGGGGCTCGCTGCGGCATGATCGCGCCCGACGAGAGCACCCTGAAATATGTGCAAGGTCGTCCGTTTACGCCTAAAGGTGTGGAATTTGACCGCGCGGCCGAACAGTGGCTGGCGCTCGCCAGCCATCGCGATGCGCCATTTGATCGGGAAATTTTTCTGAAGGCCTCAGACATCGTGCCGACCGTCACGTGGGGCACAACTCCTGAAGACGCTTTGCCTGTGACCGCTTCAGTCCCGGACCCCGCTCGTTTGACCAACCTCTCAAAAGCCGAACATGTGCGTGACGCAATCGACTATATGGGGCTGTCAGCGGGTATGCGTATTACAGACATTTCCATTGACCGGGTTTTCATCGGCTCGTGCACCAACGGTCGCATTGAAGATCTCCGCGCGGCAGCAGCCGTTCTGTCTGGCCGGAAGAGCAAAGTACCAGGCTTGGTATCGCCCGGCTCGACTCAGGTGAAAATTCAAGCCGAGCAAGAGGGGTTGGATCGAGTGTTCACCGCAGCCGGTCTTGAGTGGGGTGGATCTGGCTGTTCCATGTGTGTCGCCATGAATGGTGACCAGCTTGAAGCTGGCCAGCGCTGTGCCTCCACTACGAACCGGAATTTTAAGGGTCGACAAGGAAAAGGCTCACGGACGCATCTCATGTCGCCTGCCATGGTGGCAGCCGCAGCCGTGGCTGGACGACTGGTCGATGTGCGTCAACTGATGTTGGGGAATGTGTGATGGACCCTTTTGTCCGGCTGAGATCAGTGGCCTGCGCGCTGCCGCAGATCAACATAGACACTGACCAAGTGTTTCCCGCACGATTCATGAAAGAGCCACGTACGGCGCCTGATGGCTACTCGCCTTACCTATTTCATGACGTGAGACGTAGCGCGGAGGGGGCGTTGGATCCGCAGTTTCCGTTGAATAAGTCGAGTAACCAAGGAGCAGGAATCATTGTTGCACGTCGCAACTTCGGAAGCGGGTCCTCCCGAGAAGCGGCGGTATATGCGCTAGTTGATGCAGGCGTCCGCTGTGTTGTCGCGCCCTCTCACGGCGATATCTTCGCAGCAAATGCAGTAAACAATGGGCTGCTTCCAGCGTGCATCGATGAGTCACATACTGAAGCGTTACTGACGTTGTTGGAGCGTGGAGGAGTCGAGGCCGAGATTGACCTAAATTCGTGCAGGATCTGCGTGGGCACACAAGAATTTAACTTCGAAGTCGACCCTGTTTGGCGCATCCGTTTGCTCAACGGCTGGGATGACATCGACATGACTCGCCGTTTTACGGACGACATCAATGCGTGGAGCGTGCACGATGCTAAATTAAGGCCGTGGGCGCAATTGAGTGCCAACCCGACGTCAGGCTGAGTTGTATTTTTCTATCTAGGGATGAAATACTAGCCAGTTACTGCGGCCAGTCAATCATGTTTCTTGGTAGGGCCAGGCGTGGTTAAAAATATCCCAATTTTGGGTAACACAGGCGCAGGAATTCCGGCCCATAAAGTGAGCCAAATGTGACTTTTAAATTGAGGCTGAAGCGGCGGTGTTTGGATCCTCAGCGTAGCCTCAGGTCCGTTGAAACCGGGTAATGCCCTGCTGCTCGGCCAGTTGCGTGACCTGTGCGATCTTTGTCAGCGCCAAGATGGCAAGACCCTTGCGATCGTTGGCGGACATGTCGGTTGCAACGCACGAGGGGTTCTTCATCTGACACTCACTTCATGGAAAAGGGAATGAGTTTGCGCCATGGTTGGGCGGTGGACTGCAGACGGCGCTACCGCTTGGGGAATTGGGATTCAATGAAAAGTGTGACCCAGTTTCAAACCACGTCCTGATGCCCCAAGCAGATGCGTGTTTTTTATTGACTGGCTAGCTGTTTCTCGATTTCTTTGACAAAAGATCGGCTGCTAGGCGCCGTCAGCGAATTGAAACTGGCAACGCTCTGGCCATCGCGACCGATAACGTATTTGTAGAAGTTCCAGTTTGGTGCTGTGCCGGTTTTTGCGGCTAGTTGTTTGAATAGGGGGTTGGCATCCTTGCCCGTCACGCTGGATTTGGCAAACATGGGAAATTTGACGCCAAAGGTGTTGGCGCAAAAATCAGCAATTTCTTTGTTGCTGCCTGTTTCCTGGAAAAAGTCGTTGGACGGAAAGCCCAGCACCACCAGCCCCTGGTCCTGGTAGCGGGCGTGCAAGGTTTCAAGGCTGGCGTACTGCGGCGTGAAGCCGCAAAAACTCGCGGTGTTGACCACCACCAGCACCTTGCCGCTGTACTGGCACAGCGACTGGGGTTTCTCGTCCTGCAGGCGCAGAAAGCTGTGTTGCAGCAAGGGCGCGCAGGCCGGCATCGCTTTGGCCGCCGCTACGGGGGTGGCAGCCTGGGCAGGCGCGAGCCACGCGCTGCAGCCCAGCAGGGCCGTCAGCAACCAGACAAGAGCGGGAGCATGGGTCATGGGTCATGATCTTATCTCACTGCTCGAGATCGTTGATTAATAAGGAAACCAGCATCATGCGTGAAGTTCCGTATCCCACTCAATTGGCGGTTGTTGTCTACGAACGCGAGGGCTGCCCCATGTGCTCCGACGCCAAACAATGGCTTGCCGAGCGCAAGATCACGTTCACGTTCCGTGAAATCTTCCAACAGCCCCTGTCGCGAGACGAACTCATGGCGCTCGCAGCCAAGACGCCTGCCGGGGTCCTTGATCTTTATGCCTCCAAAGGCGCGCGCAAGGTCGGGCTGCCCGAAGATGGACGCGTGTTGACACCCGAGCAGATCGTGAGCCTCCAGGTCGGCAACCCAGACCTGATCCGCTACCCGCTGTTCGAACTCGACGACCGATTGCTCTTCGGTTTTCACCAAGCCACGCGCGACGCGCTGATGGTCCTAGCAGGAACACTCCGATAGCCTTGGATAAGCGGCGTGGTTCAAAACCGGGTAACACTTTTTCCGGCGGCGATCGGTTGAGTCATAGGCAAACCATCCCAAAGTCACATTGCCAGTGTTACCAAAAAGTGGCACTTTTTGAACCAATAGTGTTGCCGCCGACGTCAGATTGACCCACTGCGCCGACTTTGGCTGCCTCGAGGTGATGAGCCGAGACCCACACTCGGCCTGCGTTTGCCAAGGTTGTCGGTGGGTCAACTTTTTTCAGTACCCTGGGTCAAAAAGCGAGTCGGCGCCAACACAATTGGATTTAAATGACTAAAACATTAGCAGTTCATTACTGCTCCGCAAAAGCCCGCTCAACCACAAAGTCACCGGGTTTGGAAGTATTGCCTTCCTTGAAGCCCCTACCTTCCAGCAGGTGCCTCAAGTCCTTCAGCATGTGCGGGCT
>JBCKNC010000137.1:0-4630 GCA_038902915.1 Polaromonas sp. | reverse complement strand
GCATTACAAGCTATTGAATTTATAGCACAGACTATCACAGCGTGCCAACCCAGCTACCGCCCAAAGCCTGAATCAACGCCACAGCAGTGGTCTGGCGGTCTGCGCTGGCCTGGGCCAGTGCACGTCTTGCGCTCAGGGCTGTGGTTTATGCCGTGATGACTTCGGTGTAGCTGACCTGGCCGCTACGGTAGCGGTTAAGCACCTGCTGCTCGACCTAGTCTGCGGAACTGGATGCCAGCTGCCGCAATGCCTGCTGGATTTGCAGCACGCGGGTTGCTAAGAGCTGGTCTTCAACATCCCTGAAAGCCGCCAGCACCGTTTGCCGATAGCGTGCCACCGCCTGGGCTTGCGCGGCAATCGCATGCTCAAACTGTGCGCGCTGACGCTACAGGCCCGTTGCCTCTGCCTGGCCGTTGGCGAGCTGCGTCTGGGCCTGTAATAAATCGGTCTTGGCAGCGATACCTACGGTGTTGCACACAGGGCTAAAGCTTCAACTCAAGCCGCAGGCCCCAGTTGATCTTCGATGGGTTGGCGCTTTCGTTTTCTTGGCGTTGCGTCGCATTGAGCATGCTGGTGGTGCTCAGGTAGTCGCGTGGCAGCAGGTTGTTGGCCGAGAAGCGAAGCTGTGCACCGGGGCGTATTGACCACAGCACAAAGGCGTCGGCCACAGCTTTGGTGCCCACGGAGTTGCTTTGAATGTCGCTGAGCCGGACCTGGTAGCCCGGCGTCACGTTCACGCTGGCCCCCAAGCTGAGCGGCAAGCCGCGCAGTTTGTAGTCGGCCCCCACATTGGCGGTGCCCTTGGGCTGGCCCTGAATCCGGTTGTTGGGACCTGCCACTTGGCCAACTTTCGAATCAAAGAAGCTCAGGTTGGTGCGAACGGCAATGGGCCAGGCACCGACCCACAACTCGTCGAGCCGGAACTTGGCCTCCAGCTCCAGTCCGCGGGTACTGGCATTGCCGACATTTTGCGGTCGCGACACCCAGCGCTGGTTGCCCGACCACGACACGTCTTCGAGCGCCACGACGTTGCGCATCAGGTCACTGATGCGTCTATAGAAAAGGTTTGCACTCAACAGCCCCCCTTTGCCAAGGTAATGCTCATAAGCCAGCTCAACGCCAGTGGCCAGCTCGGGCATGAGGCTGGGGTTGCCGACGCGGTCGGGGCTGCCGACCACGTTGGCGCCGGTGGGAAAGCGTTGCGAGAGGGTAGGGCGGGCAATCAATTCGTGCAGCGTGGCCGCTTTGTAGCTGCGCGTCAGGCTGCTGCGAAATTGGTGACGACTTTTCTCAAAGGGTTTCCAGGTGGCGTGCAGCAAGGGCGTCAGCACGCTGCTTAGGTTGCTGACCTGGTAGCTGTCGCTGTCGCTGCGGGTGCGAATGCCTTCCCAGCGCAGTCCGGCGTAGGCTGACACTTGTTTGTTGGGGCTCCATTCATTCTGCAAATAGGCGGCTACGCGCTTGGACGATGCACTCAGGTCGTCGCCAAACTCGGTCAGCACGGGCAGACCATTTTGCAGGGTGGTGCGGCTTTGTCGGCGCACGTTGCTCTCAACTTCGAGCCCGCCCACCAGGCTGTGTTCGCTCACCAGTTGGTGTGATATTTTTCCATTGAGGCTCCAGTTGTCCTGGTCTATGCTGGATTGGTCGTCGGTCGTGCGCGTGAGCTGCCCGATCTGATCGAATTCACGTCGCAAACCATGGCTGGTGAAGTTGCTCCGGCTTGCGCCACCGCGCAGGTCAATCCGCGTGGCATCGCTGAGCCGTTTTTGCCACTGCGCATTGGTGCGCAGCAAGCCGAAGCGGCCTTCGCCGTTGCTGAGGGAGCTGGCATAGGGCGCGGTGATGACGCCACCCGAGGCTTGGGTAAGGAGCTGCTGTGCGCTGTTGGTGCCCTGCGAGAACACCATGAACGGCAGCAGGCTCAGAGACTCGCCCGGCCCAAGCGTCAGTTGCAGCCGCCCATTCAAGTTGACGCTGTTGCGTGTTCCGACCGAGACGCCGGTTTCGCGCTGGTCCAGCACCGTGCTGCCGGTTTGCAGGTCGTACCAGCGGGTGCGCATATCCTCCAAGTCGCGGCGCTTGTTCTGGTTGAGTGTGACAGTTGCTGTGTAGGCGAGCTTGTCTCCAACCTTGTCGTTGTGCGTCCAGGACGCATTGGGCGACACCTGGCCGTCTTCCAGGCTCGCACCGATCCGCACCTCATTGAGGGTTATTTTCAGCGCTTCCTTGAGCACGATGTTGATGGTGCCCGCCACCGCGCGCGCGCCGAATTCAGCGGTGGGCGCGCGCATCACTTCAATGCGCTCGACCTGATCGGGTGGCAGGTCGTCCAGCGAGAAGCCGGGCGGCATGCGCTCGCCGTTGATCAGCAGCTGGGTGTAACCCCCACCCATGCCGCGCATGTGCACGGCGCCGCCGCGCCCTGGGCGCCCGCCGGTGGTCACGCCGGGCAGGCGCTTGAGCACCTCGGCGACCGAGCTGTCGCCAAAGCGCTCGATCTCTTCGCGACCGATCACGATCTTGGCTGCGGTGGAGTTGCGACGCTGCTCGCTGTCGCTGGCCACACCAATGACCTCCACGCGCTGCAGTTGTGGCGCGTCAGCGCTGACCTTAGCGGCTGGCTTCGGTTCGGGCAGGGGCGCTTGCTTGGGTGTCGTCTGGGGGGCACTGGCCGCGGCCTTTGGCGTGGCCGACACCTCTGAATCGGCGGCTGAGCTCAGTTGCGCCAGGCCCGGCGAGCCCCATAGTGCAGCAAGGGACAGGACGAGCACGCGGTGCTGGCCGGAGAAGCACAAGGCAGGGGTAGAAATTCGGGTCATGGCAGAAAATTATCCAGATTGGCTGGCGTGTTGCGGGCTGGAGTTTTTGGGGTCAGACACCAATAACTCCGAGACCCCAATAACTCCAGGCTCTCAGGAATCGCCCGGATCGTTACCGAGCAAGGGCTTGCCGGCATCGAGCAGCGCCGTAAACGCCTCCGGCGAGAGGGGGGGGGCCGAAATAATAGCCTTGCATGAGGTCGCAGCCGTACGCCAGCAGAAACTCCTTCTGCTCCAGGGTTTCCACCCCTTCGGCGGTGGTCTTGATGCCGAGACTATGCGCCATGCCGATGATGGCCCTCACAATCGCAGCATCGTTCGGATCGGTGATGAGGTCTCGAATGAAGGACTGATCGATCTTGAGACTGTTAATCGGAAAACGCTTTAAATAAGCAAAGTTCGAGAAGCCGGTGCCGAAGTCGTCAATCGCAAAGGAGATGCCGAGTTCGCTGAGCTGATAAAACAATTCCTGTGCCATCGTTTCCCCCCGCATCAGGACGCCCTCGGTGATCTCGAGATCGAGGGCAGTCGGGGCGAGCCCGGTCTCTGCCAGGATTGTCGCTATGACCTTCGCCAGGTCGCCATGCCTGAACTGGCGTGGCGAAACATTCACCGTCATACGCAACCACCCGCCATTGGGCTTGCGCCAGGCCTTCGCCTGGATACAGGCCTGGCGCAGCACCCATTCGCCGATCGGCAGGATCAGACCGGTCGTCTCCGCCAGCGAAATGAATCTCGCCGGCGAGATCAGCCCGCGCCGACCGTGCCGCCAGCGCAGCAGGGCCTCGGCGCCCACAATGTTGCCGCCAGCATCCACGATCGGCTGGTAGTTCAGGAAGAATTCACTGCGTTCAAGGCCCTGGCGCAGTTCGTTTTCCAGCGCCAACGCGTCCGCAGCTCGGGAGGTCATCTCTGCGGCATAGAACTGATAACGGTTGCCACCTGCCTCCTTGGCGCTGTACATGGCGAGATCGGCGTAGCTCAGCAGATCGCTAGCGTCGCCCGCGTCAAGCGGGAATATCGCGATGCCAAGGCTTGCCTCCATGACCAAGTTGCGTCCGGCGATGTAAAACGGCGGCTCGAAGGCGTGGAGAATCTTCTGCGCCACGCGCACCACATCGTCTACATGCCCGATGTCGGTCAGCACGATCGTGAACTCGTCGCCCGACATCCGCGCTACGGTGTCGCCGCTACGCACAGCCCCCAGCAGGCGCTGGGCCACCTCTTTGAGCATCTGGTCGCCAGCATCGTGCCCGAGCGTGTCGTTGACGTTCTTGAAACGGACCAGGTCCAGAAACACCACCGCCACCATTCCTTCGTGAGCTTTCGCCGCTACCATGGCCTGTTCGAGACACTTTCTGAACCGCATGCGGTTGGGCAGCCCGGTCAGAGCGTCATTGTTCGCGAGATAGCTCAGCCTGTCCTCGGCGTGCTTGCGCTCGCTGATGTCCACAATCAACGCCGTGAACAGGCGCCGGCCGCCCACCCGAACGTCAGAAATCGAGTAGCTGCCAGAAAATTCGCTGCCGTCCTTGCGCAGGCTCTGCACTTCACGGCCGGGTATCCTGAAGGCTTCGGGCTGCGCCGCCAGCGCCGCGGTGGTGTCCTTGTGCTGGCGGCGGTGGCGTTCGG
This sequence comes from Polaromonas sp., assembly GCA_038902915.1. Lineage (GTDB taxonomy): Bacteria > Pseudomonadota > Gammaproteobacteria > Burkholderiales > Burkholderiaceae_C > Polaromonas. The sequence goes on along the minus strand of JBCKNC010000137.1, from coordinate 176 downwards.
GCACCAGTTCCGAAGTGTTGCGGCCTATGAGATCGCTTTTTTCATAACCATAAAGCTGCAGCGCTACCACATTGGCCTCCAGCACGATGCCCTCCGGCGTCATGGTGATCACGCCTTCCGCCATGTTCTCGGTGAGGCTGCGGCTCATCATTTCGCTGTCGCGCAAACTGGCACTC
>JBCKNC010000136.1:0-4687 GCA_038902915.1 Polaromonas sp. | reverse complement strand
AAATCGGTGATGAAGCCAAGCACCAGGCGCCAGGTTAGGTATTTCCCAATATAAACAGGCTATGGAGACCAAGATGACCCAACGAAACGTAACGAAATCCGCGCATTGGCTACGCATGGCGGCGGCTTTTATGGCTTTGACATTCGCCACCGTGTCGGGCGCTCAGAACATTTCCATCGCCACCGGCGGCACCGGCGGCATCTATTACCCGATGGGTGGCGGCATGGCTGCCGTTCTGTCCAAGTACGTGCCAGGGATGCAGGCTACCGCGGAAGTCACCGGCGGTTCGGTCGACAACCTCAAGCTGATCGGCACCGACAAGCCCTACATCGGGTTCACCATGGCCGATGCCGCCCTCGATGCTTACCAAGGTGAAGATAAATTCAAGGGTAACAAGGTCCCGCTGCGGACCCTGATGGTGCTGTATCCGAATCGCATGCATGTGGTATCGGTTGAAGGACGCGGCATCAACAAGATCGCCGATCTCAAGGGCAGGCGTATCGCCACTGGTGCGCCTGGCAGCGCCACGGAAGTCATGGCGTTCCGGGTACTTGAGGCCGCCGGGCTCGACAAGGACAAGGATGTCAAGCGCGAGCGCCTGAGCGTCGCCGAGTCGGTCAACGCGATGAAAGATAACAAGATCGATGCATTCTTCTGGGTCGGTGGCTTGCCGACCGGGGCTGTCACCGACCTGGCCCATACGCCAGGCACGAAGATCAAGTTGATCGACCATGCAGAGCTGGTGCCGAAGATGAACAAGAAATACGGCGATCTTTACGTTGAGGACAGCATTCCTAAGGCGGTGTACAAAGGCATGGACGCAGACAACAAGCAGGCCACCGTGATGAACCTTCTTGTCGCGCACGCCAACATGGATGACAAAACGGCTTACAACATCGTCAAGACGATCTTCGACAAACGCAGCGACCTGATCGCGGTGCACAAAGAGGCGGAGAATTTCAAGCTGGAAAACCAGAAGACTGCGGCGACTCCGATTCCGTTTCACCCGGGTGCGGTCAAGTATTTCGCCGAAAAAGGCATCAAGCTCAACTAAGGTCGGCATCGACTTCCACCCCCCCGCCTGCTGGCGGGGTTTTAGTTTGTGCAAGAGGCTGAACCATAGTCGGCGGCGTAGCATCGCCGCGCAAAATGAGAGAGACGCACCCCATGAGCGAACAGACCAGACTCGACCCGACTGCGCAGGTGGTCGTCAGCGACGAGGCACTACGCAAGGCCGAGCAGTATATCGAGGTGGAAGAGGGTGCGGCAAACCGGCTGGCGGGCTGGCTGGGCAACTTCGTGAAACTGGTTGCGGTGGCGATGTCGGTATTTCACCTCTACAGTGCTTACGCCATCGTACCGACGCAGGTCTTGCGCTCGGTTCACGTCGGCTTCGTGCTGTTTCTGGCATTCCTGCTGTTCCCGGTCGGAAAACGTTTTCGCCATCGCATCATGTGGTGGGACTGGATTGCAGCGCTGCTCTCGATCGCCGTCGTGCTGTATGTGATCTTGGGAGGCGACGATTTCACCGACCGCAATACGACGCCACATGCCTGGGACATTTTCTTCGGAGTGGCGCTGATTTTGCTGGTGCTGGAAGCCATGCGCCGGACTACCGGCTGGATCCTGCCGGTGGTAACGAGCCTGTTTCTCCTCTACGCGCTATTCGGTGCCTACCTGCCCAGCCCCTGGACCCACAAGGGCTATGAGCTGGGACGCCTGATCGGACATCTGTACATGACTCTCGAGGGAATCTTTGGCGTGGCGGTCGACGTATCCTCATCGCTGATCATCCTGTTCACCATCTTCGGGGCATTCCTGCAATTTTCTGGCGCGGGCAAGTTCTATATCGATTTCTCGTTCTCGGCAATGGGTGGCAAACCCACCGGCGCAGGCCGCACGGTCGTGCTGGCCTCTTTCCTGCTCGGAGGGCCGTCCGGTTCGGGCGTGGCCACCACCGTGACGCTGGGCGCGGTCGCCTGGCCCATGCTGGCCAAGGTCGGCTATGAACGGAACGCCGCCGGCGGCCTGCTGGCAGCGGCCGGATTGGGCGCGATCATCTCGCCACCGGTCATGGGTGCCGCGGCATTTCTGATCGCCGAGTTTCTCAAGATCTCCTATCTCGATGTGTTGCTGATGGCGATTATCCCGACCCTCCTTTTTTACCTCGCGCTGTTCCTGATGGTCGAAATCGACGCGCGCAAATACGGCATGGGCAATACAGTTTTCGAAAAAGTGGACTCGTTGTGGACCCTGACACGCAAGTACGGGTTCCACTTCCTGTCGCTGATCTCTATCGTGGCCTTCATGATGTTGGGCTTCTCGCCGGTGTTATCGGTATTCTGGGCGACCGTGGTGGCCTTATTGACCAGTTTCCTGCGCCCGGACTGCGCGCTGATTCCCTATAACGTTTTTCGTGGCCGGGGGCCGATCGCGAAGCAGCTCTGGGAATCGAGATTCATCAAGGCGCTGCAGGGCGGCTCGACCGGCATGCTCAACGTCGCCGCCACCTGCGCCGGCGCAGGCATTATTGTCGGCGTCGTGACGCTGACCGGCCTCGGCCTCAAGTTCAGCTCGATCGTCATCGATCTGGCCGGCGGCTCGCTGCTGCTGACCGCGATCTACACGGCTCTGGTGGTCTGGATCGTCGGCCTGGCGGTGCCGGTGACGGCCTCCTACATCATCTGCGCGGTGATTGCAGCGCCGGCACTGATCAAGCTCGGCGTGCCCGACTTTGCCGCGCACATGTTCATCTTCTACTACGCCGTGCTGTCGGAGGTATCGCCACCCACTGCCCTGTCGCCATTCGCTGCTTCGGCCATCACCGGAGGCGACCCGTACAAGACCACGATGCAATGCTGGAAATACACCATTCCGGCATTCCTGGTTCCGTTCATGTTCGTGCTCGATCCAAGCGGTCAGGGCCTGCTGCTCATGGGTTCAACCCAGGCGCTCGCCACAGCGAACTGGTGGGCTATTGCTGAAGTCACCGTTACCGCCGCGTTGGGTGTCGCCGCGCTTGCGGCGGGTTTCCAGGGCTGGGCGCTCAGGCGCGCCACCATGATCGAGCGCCTGATGCTGATCGTCGCCGGTTTTGCGCTGGTTTATCCGAGCGTTATGGCGGACATGCTGGGCATCGGACTGATACTCGCCGCGCTTGCATCGCAATACCTGCGGGGACGCCGAGTGCAAGAGTTAGGGGCAGACCCCAATTAATCATGTGCCAAAACAGCGCCAAGTTGGACTGCGAAACGGCTGCTGGCTGGTTAGAAGGGCCGATTTTTAGGCTTAAAAGTGGCTATGTTATTTGTAGCAACTCGAGCTAATTGGAGTTTGACCCCAATTCTTTTTTGACCCCAATTCTTTTTGCAAAAGGCGTGCGCTCCACTTTCAAATTGATAAACTTCTTCACCTGACGGGAGGGGGAACCCATCGAAGCGTCGCCTGCACAGGTAGTGCAACATTCGTTCTGTAATTTCCCCGACCATTGAAACTGAACCTGTCTGCACAGTTTCTGATTTTGAAAGAATTAGTGAAAGAATTAGGGTCAGACTCCAATTAAGCACATTCGCTATAAATAGAATAGCTTCTCACGCCCGTATTGATTGGGCTATAGGGCACTTCTATAAATTCATTTTTCGGGCGAATTGCCGCGTTGCGCGGTACTCGGAGGGTTATTGGGGTCAGACACCAATAACTCTACTCAGCCTTCGTGGTCCGGCAGGTAACGCACGCTCAGCACACCGTCAATCGCCCGCAGCTCGTCCAGCACCGCATCACTCACGGGGCTTTCAACATCGACCAGCGTGTAGGCCATGTCGCCGCGCGACTTGTTGACCATGTTATGGATGTTCAGGCCGGCCATGGCCATGGCGGTTGATATCTGCCCCAGCATATTGGGCACATTGGCATTGGCAATGGCCACGCGGTAAGCCGATTCGCGCGCCATGGACACTGCGGGGAAATTGACCGCGTTCACCACATTGCCATGCTCCAGGTAGTCGCGCAGCTGATCGACCACCATGATGGCGCAGTTTTCTTCAGCCTCGCGGGTGGAGGCACCCAGGTGCGGCAGTGCAATCACCTGCGGGTGCTGGTTGATGCTGGCTGACGGAAAGTCGCAAACATAGCAACCCAGTTGTTTGGCACTGAGCGCAGCCAGCACGGCGGCCTCATTCACCACACCTTCGCGTGAAAAATTGAGCAGCACCGCACCGCGTCGCATTAACGCAACGTTGTCGGCATTGACCAGATCACGGGTGGCAGCGACCAGCGGTACATGCAGGGTCACAAAGTCGGAATTCTTCAAGACATCGGCGACGCTGGCCGCCCGCCTGACCTGGGCTGGCAAGCTCCATGCGGCATCAACCGTGATGTCGGGGTCGTAGCCCAGCACCTGCATACCCAGTTTGATGGCGGCATCGGCCACCAGGCAGCCAACCTTGCCCAAGCCGACGATGCCCAGCGTGTGGCCAGCCAGCTCGTAACCGGCAAAGTTTTTCTTGCCGTCTTCGACTACTTTTCCCATGGCTGCCTCGGCCATGGCGGCATCCAGGCTGGCGACAAAGCGCAGCGCCGGTGCCACGTTGCGGGCCGCCAGCAACATGCCCATGAGCACCAGTTCCTTGACGGCGTTGGCGTTGGCACCGGGCGCGTTGAACACCGGCACGCCGCGTGCGCTCATGGC
>JBCKNC010000135.1:0-4742 GCA_038902915.1 Polaromonas sp. | reverse complement strand
GCCGACTTGAATGGTGACTTTGGACAGGTCTTCAGCCACGTCGGCGGCTAGTGGACGGATCCAGGTATTGAACTGTTGCTCAGGCAGTTCCTGGGCGAGATGGTCAACGCAGGTCTGCCACAAACCGTGGCTTCTGTTGAGCGCGGAGCTGTCACTCATGGTGGTTAATGCTGGCCACAATAAGGGCTGCCCAGGAAAGGGGAGTCATTGAGCGCCTGTGGATATTCTTAATTTTTGGCACCATGCATTGTAGCCGTAGCAGGGAGTTATCCACAAAAATTTTATACGGGTTTTAACCTATTCCAGGTTACTGGATGCGGGTCCTTGGAGCGGCATCCAGGGCGGCGGCATGGAGATCAGTCATTACGCCAATTAACCGGCCTAACTGATTGCCAGGCTTGAGAAATCTGCGATAATCGTGGGTTTCCCTGATTCGCGGCCCGGTCTTCATTGCCGGTCAGCGCATGGATGCCCCATACATTTCCAAGTTGGATTTCCAAGTGGATTGGTTGGGCAGGCAGGGATAAATTTAAAGAGCCTAGATAGCTAAAAAGCCAAGAAGCAGGATTAATCATGAAACGCACATACCAACCTTCCAAAGTCAAGCGCGCACGGACGCACGGTTTTCTGACCCGCATGAAAACCCGTGGCGGCCGCGCAGTGATTGCTGCACGCCGCGCCAAAGGCCGCAAGCGCCTGGCGGTCTAACCAAGCCTGCATCCCTGAAGACTTTATTCCATTTACAGATCAATACGATATGTTGTTGCTTCGCCTTGCCGTGCTACAGCACTGTCTGCGGCTTCGCGCCTAATCTCCTATCGATCTGGAAATGGAATTAGAAGGGTCTTGTGCAGCGGCTTCAAACCCGGCCGCAGTTTCAGGCGGTTCTAGCGGGCAATGTCATCGCTAAAACCGAGCACTTTGCCCTGCACCGCAACCGGCTTGATGCCGTTGCACCTCCCGCCTCTGTCCTGTTCCCCGTTCCGGATGTATGGATCGGTGCGATGGTGCCCAAACGCTGGGCCAAACGGGCCGTTACGCGCAACGCCATCAAAAGGCAAATCTACACCGTGAGCGCTGATTTTTTACCGCACTACCTGAACCAGCCCCAGGCCGCCTTTCTGGTGCGCTTGCGCCGGGAGTTTTTGCGCCAGGAATTTACCAGCGCCGTATCGTCTCGCTTAAAAGAAGCCGTGCGCGCCGAGCTGATGGCCTTAATGCAGGCTGGCGCAGCCCCATGTGATGCGCAGCCATGATGTCCCGTGTCCCTTTTGCCTAAGCGCATGAAAAACCTCTTGTTGGCGGCTTCCCGCCTGTCTCAAAAGCTGTTGATCGTTCTGGTCAAGGCTTACCGCTTGCTGCTCAGTCCCTGGCTGGGCTCGGGTTGCCGTTTTGAGCCAACCTGTTCTGCCTACTCATTGCAGGCATTACAGCAACATGGTGCCGTGCGCGGCACCTACCTCACACTGCATCGCCTGGCGCGCTGCCAGCCCTGGTGCGATGGTGGACACGACCCCGTGCCGCCGCGTAAGGCGGCAGCTGAACGCCACCATTTCCTTTTCACCCGTCTGGTCACACCCGTGACTTCAATCCCCTCTAAAAAGAAGCCGTCATGAACGACATCCGCCGCACCATTTTGTGGGTGATTTTTGGTTTTTCCATGGTTCTGCTCTGGGATCAATGGCAGGTTTTCAATGGCAACAGGGCAACCTTTTTCCCGTCTTCCACGCCGGTGGTAAGCAAGGCGACGCCTGCCAGCCCATCTGCCAGCGCAGCCGGTGTGCCGACCGGGCAGGCCGGCATCAGCGCCGTGCCGCCTGCCCCCGCACCGGCGCAAGCGCCTGGCGCTGCTGCGGCCGTGCCGGGTCAGTCGGGCGCCCTGCCCCCCACCGCACCCTCGGCCACCAAGGAGCGGCTGGTTGTCAACACCGATGTTCTGACGCTGACCTTCGACACCGACGGCGGTTCTCTGGTTCGCTCGGCCTTCCCCCGGCACAAAGACATGGCGGAAAAGGCATCTGATTTTGTGCTGCTCGATGAAAGTGCTGCGCGTGTTTATCTCGTGCAGTCCGGGCTGATTGCCAGCGGCACCGGCAGCAGCTTTCCAACCCACAAAACGCCGATGACTGCCGTGCCGGGCGAGCGACAACTGAAAGACGGTCAGGACACACTGGAAGTCAAATTTGAGTCGGCTGAAGTCGGCGGCATCAAACTCGTCAAAACCTACACCCTCAAGCGCGGCATTTATGACATGCTTGTGCGGCACGAAGTGATCAACACCGGGACCAGCCCGGTGTCGCCACAGCTTTACCTGCAACTGGTGCGCGACGGCAACCCGCCGGTGGGAGAGTCAGCGTTTTATTTCACCTTCACCGGCCCGGCCATTTACACCGAAGCGAAGAAGTACCAGAAAGTCGAATTCAAGGACATTAAGAACAACAAGGTCGATATTGAGAAGGAGTCTAGCAATGGCTACATCGCCATGGTGCAGCACTATTTTGCTAGCGCGTGGATTCTGCCAGACGGGGTTAAGCGGAATCTGTCGATGGCTGCGGTGGACATTGGCATGCCTGTGGCTGATTGCTGCTATCGGGTAACCATGATCGCGCCTTTAGAGGCGATCTCACCAGGTGCAACCAAGACCATAGACGCAAAACTTTTTATCGGCCCGCAGGAAGAAAAAGCGCTGGAAGCGCTGGCTCCCGGCCTGGAGCTGGTGAAAGACTACGGCTGGCTGACCATTTTGGCCAAGCCGCTGTACTGGCTGCTGTACTGGCTGCACAGCTTTATTCACAACTGGGGCTGGTCGATTGTTGCGCTGGTGTTGCTGCTGAAGATCGCCTTCTACTGGCTCAATGCCAAGGCCTACGCCAGCATGGCCAAAATGAAGGCGGTCAACCCAAAAATCATGGAAATGCGCGAGCGTTTGAAAGACAAGCCGCAGGAAATGCAGCAGGCCATGATGAAGATGTACCGGGATGAAAAAGTCAACCCGATGGGCGGCTGCTTTCCTATCATGGTGCAGATCCCGGTGTTCATTGCGCTTTATTGGGTGCTGCTCAGCTCGGTCGAGATGCGCAACGCGCCCTGGATTTTGTGGATCACCGACCTATCCTTGCCCGATCCCTACTTCATTCTGCCGATTGTCATGACGCTGACGACCATGCTGCAGACGGCGCTGAACCCGACGCCGCCCGATCCGATGCAGGCCAAGCTGATGTGGTTCATGCCGCTGATTTTCAGCGTGATGTTCTTCTTCTTCCCGGCCGGGCTGGTGCTCTACTGGATCACCAACAATATTTTGTCGATCGCGCAGCAGTGGATGATCAACACCCGCATGGGTGTGCCGCCGCAGTTCAACCTGCCGAAGTTCAGGTAAACTGCAGCGGCAAGCCGGGTCATTAATCGGCCCACTTACTTGCGGGAACGGCATTATGGCAATCCATCAGGGCATCCGTTTTTGCAGAGGCGCTGATGGCGTTCAGCTTGCGCTTGCGCTTAACGGGGCTGGCCCGCACCTTGTCAAAGCGGCAACATGGTTGACGCATATTGAGCGCGACATGGAAAGCGCTCATACGCGCCAGTGGATTGACGAGCTAAGCCGCAGGCACACCTTTGTGACTTACGACACGCGGGGTTGCGGTTTATCAGACCGGCGCGCCGGGGACATCTCGCTGGACGCATGGGTACAAGATCTGGAGGCCGTAGTGGACACGCTCCATATCGAAAAATTTTCCCTGCTGGGCATGTCCTCTGGCGCGGCCGTTGCGGTGGCCTATGCCGCCAGGCATCCCGAGCGCGTTAGTCGATTGATCCTGTTCGGTGGCTATGCTACTTCGTACTTCACCACTGGAAATCCAGATCCAAAAATCGCTGAAGAGGCTGAAACACTGATAAAAGTTGCAGCGCTGGGGTGGGGCAAAGGTGGACAGGCCTTTCGGCAGGTGTTTGTTGCCAAATTTATGCCCAACGCCACTCAGCAGCAGCAACACGATTTTGATGACTACCAGCGACTAACCGCCACACCGGAAATGGCCGCGCAATGCTTGCGGGCGATGTTCAACATCAACATAAAGGACGAGGCGCGGCGCGTGCAATGTCCCACGTTGGTGTTTCATGCGCGCGGCGACCAGCAGATTCTGTTTGAGCAGGGGCGCAAGCTGGCGGCCCTGATACCCGGTGCGCGGTTTGCGCCGATCGAGAGCGACAACCACGTTCCCTTCGCCGGCGAAGCGTGCTGGCCGACCATTGTGCAGGAGATGCGCTTGTTCCTGGGCGAAAGTGGCGACCAGACCAAGACGGCGGTCCTGACATCGCGGCAAACCGAGGTTCTGCGCATGGTGAGCCAGGGCATGACCGACAAACAAATTGCAAAGGTATTGTTTCTTAGCCCGCGGACGGTGGAAATGCATGTGGCCGGTGCGCTCAAGCTGCTCAAATGCACCACCCGCGCCGAGGCCGTGCATGTTGCCACGCTGTGCGGCCTGCTGACTACCGTACCCCTACCGTAGTTGGCGAACGTAAAAACCGTAGTTTGCACACTGTCGCGAACAGTTGGCGGCTCGCACACTTGACTCCATCAGAAATCACTTTTGGAGTCCGTTATGAATCTTGCCATCTCTTCCCCCTTCGGCGCCGCCGCTCACTCGCTTGCCAGCTGGTTCCTCTGGCGTGCGCGCAGCGGCTCCCGGCCACAGCAGGCGGCGCTGACCCCTGCCGACACGCAAACATTGCAAAAAGGC
>JBCKNC010000134.1:0-4762 GCA_038902915.1 Polaromonas sp. | reverse complement strand
ATTGTCAGTATTACCTAAAAGCGGCGCTTTTTGAACCACGCCCAGGCATGGCTTATTGCGACAGAACCCGACAGCTACCCTCGTTGCGTCATCCAAAACACTGCCGACTTCATCCCCGCCACCGTCATCAGCAGTGAGCCGAGCAGGTGTGCGGTTGCAGTGACCACGGCTAGGCCGTAGCGCGACTCCATCAAAAACACGACGACCTCTGCTGAAAATGATGAGAAGGTGGTCAGCCCGCCCAGAAAGCCGGTGATGAGCAGCAGGCGCCAGAAGGGGTCGAGCTGCGGCATGGCCTGGAAGGTGGCGATGCAGATGCCTATCAGGTAGCCGCCTATCAGGTTAGCGGCCAGCGTGCCCCAGGGGATCACGCCGCCGGGTGTCAGCCACAGGCCGAGGCCCCAGCGGGCCAGCGCGCCCAGGGACGCACCTATGCAGATGGCAATGAAGGGTAGTAGTACAGATGTCAGTGAAGGCATGGCGGTTGCAGCTTGGACGCTGAGTGGCTGTAATTTTGCTTTTCTTTTGGTAGGACAATCAAGCCATGACTTTAACCGTACCGCCAGCCGATGCCATCGCCAGCAGGGATGGCAAGCCAGACCAGCGCTGGCAATTCTGGATAGACCGGGGCGGCACCTTCACCGACATCGTGGCTAAAAAACCTGATGGCTCACTCGTCACGCACAAGTTGCTTTCTGAAAACCCAGAGCAGTACCGCGACGCAGCTGTTGCCGGTATTCGCCATTTACTGGGGCTGAAAGCGGGCGAGGCTATTCGGGCAGATGTAGTGGACTGCGTGAAGATGGGCACTACGGTGGCCACCAACGCGCTGCTTGAGCGCAAGGGCGAGCCGACATTGCTGGTGACCACGCGGGGCTTTCGTGATGCGCTGCGTATCGCCTACCAAAACCGGCCACGCCTTTTTGATCGGCACATTGTGCTGCCCGAGCTGCTGTACAGCGCGGTTGTCGAAGCCCAGGAGCGGGTTGGCGCGCAGGGTGAGGTGTTGCAGGAGCTTGATGAAACGCTCCTGAAAAGGGATTTGCTTGCGCAATATGCAAAAGGGCTACGCAGCGTTGCGATTGTTTTCATGCATGGCTATCGCTATAGCGAACATGAAAAAGCAGCCAAACGCATCGCGCTTGAAGTCGGCTTTACGCAAGTCAGTACCTCGCATGAAATCAGTCCCATGATGAAGTTTGTCAGCCGGGGCGACACCACCGTGGTGGATGCGTATTTGTCACCCATCTTGCGCCGCTACGTTGAACAGGTCGCCGCAGAGATGCCGGGCGTGAAATTGTTTTTTATGCAGTCGTCAGGCGGTTTGACTGACGCGCATGTGTTTCAGGGCAAGGACGCTATTTTGAGCGGCCCTGCGGGCGGCATTGTCGGCATGGCCCGTACGGCGGCAGTGGCAGGCATCGAGAAAGTAATTGGTTTTGACATGGGCGGCACGTCTACCGATGTGTCGCACTATGCGGGCGAGTTTGAACGCGAGTTTGAAACGCAAGTTGCTGGCGTGCGTATGCGTGCGCCCATGATGAGCATTCACACCGTGGCGGCTGGCGGCGGCTCCATCCTCAAGTTTGACGGTGAGCGTTTCCGCGTCGGGCCGCAAAGTGCTGGGGCGAATCCGGGGCCGGCGAGTTACCGGCGCGGCGGCCCGCTGGCCGTGACCGATGCGAATGTGATGCTGGGCAAGGTCCAGCCGCGTTACTTTCCCAAAGTGTTCGGCCCGCAGGCCGATGAGCCGCTGAGCTTTGATGCGGTGCAAGTCAAATTCAAAGAACTGGCCGTGCAGACTGGCCGCAGCGCCGAAGAAGTTGCCGAAGGCTTTATTCACATCGCGGTGCAGCAGATGGCCAACGCGATCAAGAAAATTTCGGTGGCGCGCGGCTACGACGTGACGCGCTACACCTTGCAGTGCTTTGGCGGTGCTGGTGGGCAGCACGCCTGCCTGGTGGCCGATGCGCTGGGCATGACCAAAGTTTTTGTACACCCCCTGGCGGGTGTGCTGAGTGCGTACGGCATGGGGCTGGCAGACCAGAATGTGATTCGTGAGCAGGCGATTGAACTCAAGCTCTCGCAGTCTGCATTGCCCACTATTGCCGAAAGCCTGAACCGCCTGGCTACTGCGGCTGAAGCCGAACTGCAGCGCCAGCAGGCTAGCACCGGGGCCATCACCACGCACTACCGGGTGCATGTACGTTACGAGGGAAGCGATGCGGCGCTTGTGGTGCCCTTTGGCACGCTTGAGAAAATCGAGTCAGGCTTTGAGTCTGCGTACAAACAGCGCTTTGCATTTTTAATGCAAGGTAAAGGCCTGGTCGTTGAGGCGGTGTCGGTAGAGGCCGTGATTGCGGGTGATGTCCCGGCCGAGCCGCGCCATGCTATGCACGAGGCACGCGAAGTACCGCGCCGCGAAACCGTCCGCATGTACTCTGGCGGCCAGTGGATTGACGCAGCGTTGGTGGTGCGCGAAGACCTGCGGCCAGGCGATGTCATTACCGGCCCGGCCATCATTGCCGAGAAAAATGCCACCACGGTGGTGGAGCCCGGATGGGAAGCCGCGCTGACGGCGCTGGACCATCTGTTGCTGGAACGACGGGCGGCGCGCATCATCACCTATGCAGCAGGCACGACGGCGGACCCGGTGCTGCTCGAGGTGTTTAACAACCTCTTCATGAACATCGCCGAGCAGATGGGTCTGCAATTGCAGAACACCGCGTACTCGGTCAATATCAAGGAGCGACTTGACTTTAGCTGTGCGCTGTTTGATACCGAAGGCAACCTGATCGCCAACGCGCCGCACATGCCGGTGCACCTGGGCTCGATGGGTGAGAGCATTAAAACTGTTATCAGAGAAAACGCTGGCAAGATGCAGCCCGGCGATGTGTATGTGCTGAATGACCCGTACCACGGCGGCACGCACTTGCCAGACATCACGGTGATCACCCCAGTCTATTTGGCTCCCTCTCCCTGGAAGGGAGAGGGTCGGGGTGAGGGTGAGCACATAACGCCGAAGGCCCCAGAACCTACGTTCTACGTGGGTTCTAGAGGCCACCATGCCGACATCGGCGGTACCACGCCAGGCTCCATGCCACCATTTTCGACGCTGATTGAAGAAGAGGGCGTGCAGATCAACAACTTCCTGCTGGTCGAACGCGGCGTGTTGCGTGAAGTCGAAATGATTGCGCTGCTCAAGAGCGGCCCATACCCATCGAGGAACCCACAGCAAAACATGGCCGACCTGAAAGCGCAAATCGCCGCTAATGAAAAAGGCTTGCAGGAGCTGCGCAAGATGGTCGAGCAGTTCAGCCTTGATGTGGTGCTGGCCTACATGCGCCATGTGCAGGACAACGCTGAAGAGTCGGTGCGCCGGGTGATTGAATTAATTGGGGTCAGACACCAATTATTGGAGGCACAACGCCAGGCAGAGATGAAAGCGCAGAATAATTGGGCTCTGACCCCAATTAATTCATTCACGCTGCCGCTGGACAACGGCGCGCAGATCACGGTGGCTATTCGCGTCGATGTCAAAAACCGAAATGCAGAAATCGACTTCACGGGCACATCAGCGCAGCAAACCAATAATTTCAACGCACCGACGGCGGTCTGCATGGCTGCGGTGCTGTATGTCTTTCGCACGCTGGTTGATGACGACATTCCGCTCAACGCGGGTTGCCTGAAACCGCTCAAGGTCATCATTCCGGCTGGCTCGATGTTGAACCCCAACTCACCGGCATCGGTGGTGGCGGGCAATGTTGAAACCTCCACCTGCATCACCAACGCGCTGTACGGTGCGCTCGGTGTGATGGCCGCGGGGCAATGCACGATGAACAACTTCACCTTTGGCAACGCCAAGTATCAGTACTACGAAACGATTTCGGGTGGCTCTGGCGCGGGTGGCGAGGTGGACTCTGACGGCAAAATCGTTAAAGGTTTTAACGGTACATCCGTCGTGCAGGCCCACATGACCAACTCGCGCCTGACTGACCCTGAGGTGCTGGAGTTTCGCTTTCCGGTGCGACTGGAGAGCTATGAGATTCGTGAAGGCTCGGGTGGTGCGGGCCGCTGGTATGGCGGCAACGGCGGTGTGCGGCGCGTGCGGTTTTTAGAACCCATGACAGCCAGCATACTGTCGAACGGTCGGGTACATGGCGCGTTTGGCATGGCGGGCGGGCAGGCCGGGCAGGTGGGCCAAAACATCGTGGTGCGTTGCGATGGGCGGAGGCAAGCGCTGGGCCACATCGGGCAAGCTGACATGCAGAGCGGTGATATTTTTGAAATTCATACGCCGGGTGGTGGCGGGTTTGGGCCGGCGTAGATTTACTTCTTGGCGGCGCTTGCAGCAGGCTTGGCGGCAGTTACAGGGGCAGCAGCGGCTGGTTTGTCGGCTTTCATGTTTGGGATCTCCAATTTGCCCGGTTCGAGTTGCCGGATCTGCGCTGCAGCGGCTGGTTTGTCGTCTTTCTTGGCTGGGGCAGCAGCAGGAGCACCGGAAAAAGTGGCGCCACCGACAGTCAAACCACCGGCTGAGAAGGCGGCGGCATTTTTCTCGCCAACGCCGTTGACGCGGGTGATGAAGTCGTTCCAGTCTTTGAAGTTGCCTTTTTTGCGCTCGTCCACAATTTTGGTGGAGATGGCAGGGCCAATGCCTTTGATACTGTCAAGCTCGGCGGCACTGCCTTTGTTGACATCAACAGCGGCAAACGATAGGGCCATGTACATGGCGGCGACAAACGTCAGCAATTTCTTGAAC
>JBCKNC010000133.1:0-4801 GCA_038902915.1 Polaromonas sp. | reverse complement strand
GCGTTGATGACCAAAGGCAGCATCCATGCGGTGTCAAGGTGGTATAAAAGCGTCACGAAAAATTTTAATGAAAATTTTTCTCAAAACACTACCTGTAGTGCTTGAATAAGCTTCAGACACTAGGTATAGTGTGTGAGCCACTGCCAAAGAACACCGACAGTTTTCAAGAAAAATTTAAAAACCATATCCAAAGGATACCCATGCAAACAGCTCAAAGCACCACCTTCGCCGCCACCAGCGCGCCAACATTTCCCCAGCACAGCACCGACAGCAGCAGCCCATCCAACCCTTTCAGCAACTACCAGATCATTCGGCGCAATGGTGCCGTTGTTCCTTTTGAGCCGACCAAAATTGCGGTCGCCATGATGAAAGCCTTCCTCGCGGTGCATGGCACGCAGGGAGCCGCATCGGCCAGCGTTCGCGAAACGGTTGACGGCCTGACGCAGGCCGTCATGCGCGCCATGATGCGTTCACGGCCAAGCGGCGGCACCTTTCATATTGAAGACGTGCAAGACCAGGTCGAGCTGGTCCTGATGCGCGGTGGCCACCATGAAATCGCCCGCACCTATGTGCTGTACCGCGAAAAACGCACGCAGGAGCGTGCCCACCAGTCACGGGCACAAGCACCCGTTACCACGCTTATCCATGTCATGGATGGCGGCAAAAAAGTTGAGCTTGACTTGCGCAACCTGCAGGCCCTGATTGAAGCCTCATGCGCCAACCTTGGCGCTGATGTTAAACCTGCCCCCATCGTTGCCGAGACCATGCGCAACCTGTACGACGGCGTGCCGATCGACGAGGTCTACAAGGCCACCATCCTGGCAGCCCGTACGCTGATTGAAAAAGACCCTGACTACACCTACGCTACAGCCCGCCTCCTGATGCACACCATACGCCGCGAAGTGCTGGGCGAAGAAGTGGCCCAGGAAGAAATGGTGACGCGCTACGCAAAGTACTTCCCGCAGTTCATCACCAAGGGCGTGCAAAACGAGTTGTTAGATGAAAAGCTCCAGCAGTTTGATCTGGCCCGCCTGGGCGCGGCGCTCAAGCCCGAGCGCGATCTGAAGTTTGGCTACCTCGGCCTGCAAACATTGTATGACCGCTACTTTCTACATGTGCACAAGCAGCGCATCGAGTTGCCACAGGCTTTCTTCATGCGCGTGGCGATGGGCCTGTCGCTCAATGAAATCAATCGCGAAGAGCGGGCCATCGAGTTTTACGAAGTGCTGTCGTCGTTCGACTTCATGTCAAGCACGCCAACCCTGTTCAATGCCGGTACGCTGCGCTCGCAGCTCTCATCTTGCTACCTCACCACAGTGCCTGATGACCTGGGCGGTATTTACGATGCGATTAAAGAAAACGCCCTGCTGGCCAAATTTTCAGGCGGTCTGGGCAACGACTGGACACCGGTGCGCGCACTCGGTGCCTATATCAAGGGTACCAACGGCGAGTCGCAGGGCGTGGTGCCTTTCCTGAAAGTCGCCAACGACACAGCAGTCGCCGTCAACCAGGGCGGCAAGCGCAAAGGCGCGGTCTGCGCCTATCTTGAAACCTGGCATCTGGACATCGAAGAGTTCCTCGATCTGCGCAAGAACACCGGCGATGACCGCCGCCGCACCCACGACATGAACACCGCCAACTGGATTCCCGACCTGTTTATGCGCCGCGTCATCGAAAAAGGCAGCTGGACGCTGTTTTCCCCCAATGACACGCCCGATCTGCACGACAAGTTCGGCAAGGACTTCGAAAAAATCTACACCGCCTACGAAGCCAAAGCCGAGCGCGGCGAAATCAAGCCATCACGCAAGCTGCAGGCCACCGACATGTGGCGCAAGATGCTGTCGATGCTGTTTGAAACCGGCCATCCATGGATCACCTTCAAGGATGCCTGCAACATCCGCTCACCACAGCAGCACACCGGCGTGGTGCATTCATCCAACCTCTGCACCGAGATCACGCTCAATACCAGTGACACCGAAACCGCGGTCTGCAACCTCGGCTCCGTCAACCTGGTACGGCACCTGAAGGATGGGGCTGACGGCATCAAGGTTCTTGACCACGCGAAGCTGCAAAAAACCATCACCACCGCCATGCGTATGCTGGACAACGTGATCGACGTCAATTACTACGCAGTCAAGAAAGCGCGCGACTCCAACATGCGGCATCGCCCGGTTGGCCTTGGCATCATGGGTTTCCAGGACTGCCTGTATGAATTGCGTGTGCCTTATGCATCGCAAGAAGCCGTCGAGTTTGCAGACCAGTCCATGGAAGCCGTCTGCTACCACGCTTACTGGGCTTCGACTGAACTGGCCAAAGAGCGCGGCAAGTATGCCAGCTACAAGGGTTCGCTCTGGGACAAGGGCATACTGCCACTCGACACGCTGGACCTGCTTTTGGAAGCGCGTGGCGGTTATGTTGAAGTCGACCGCTCGGCAACACTGGACTGGGAAGCGCTGCGCAAAAAAATTGCCAAAGACGGCATGCGCAACTCCAACTGCGTCGCCATTGCGCCAACCGCCACCATCTCCAACATCATTGGCGTGGATGCCTGCATTGAACCCTGCTTTGGTAACCTCTCGGTCAAGTCCAACCTGTCTGGCGAGTTCACGGTGATCAACCATTACCTGGTGCGCGACCTGAAACGCCTGGGCCTGTGGGACGACGTGATGGTGGTTGACCTCAAACACTACGACGGTTCGTTGCGCCCAATTGACCGTGTGCCGAAAAACATCAAATCACTTTACGCAACAGCGTTTGAAATTGAAACCCAATGGATTGTCGAAGCCGCAGCGCGCCGCCAGAAATGGATTGACCAGGCACAGTCGCTCAACATCTACATGGCTGGCGCGTCGGGTAAAAAACTCGACGAGACCTACAAGCTGGCCTGGCTGCGTGGACTGAAAACCACTTACTACCTGCGCACGCAGAGTGCAACGCACGCCGAGAAATCAACCGTGCCTGCAGGCAAGATGAACTCCGTCTCTTCAGGTGCTGCAACTGCGGTTGGCGGCATCAGCGCACTCGAGGCAGCGGCTGCCGCAGCGCAGGCACAGATGAATGCAACACCTGCAACCGATATCAAGTTTTGCGCCATCGATGATCCGGGTTGCGAGGTCTGCCAGTAAAAAATGCTGTCGATGAAGCTCTTTCACAATTGCTTTCGTAATCGCTTTCGTAATCGCTTGATGGCATGTTCGATGTCATCAAGCGATGTAATTGAGCAACACAATTTTGCTGCGATGTGAATGAACACTTTTCATTTTCCATCGCTGCTTTCATAATCCAACTTATTGGAAACATCTATGTTGACCTGGGACGAAGAAATCAAACCATCATCGCAAACAACACTTGCAAGCGGCCTGCTAGAGAGCCGCTCGATGGAGCTTCCGCCACTTATCTCTGCCGCACCTCAAACGCAGACTCGCATGTTGAACGACGGGCCTTATACACCTCCTGTTACGCCTGCTGTCGCTCCCGTCACCCCCACCGCTCCTCTCGCTGCAAGTGCGCAGCCAACAGCCGATTCCGCAGTAGCCAAACGCGTCAAGGCTTCGGACAAGCGCATCATCAACGGCAAGACCGACGTGAACCAGTTGGTGCCGTTCAAATACAAATGGGCCTGGGAAAAATACCTTGCCAGCTGCGCCAACCACTGGATGCCGCAGGAAGTCAACATGACCCGCGACATCGCACTCTGGAAAGACCCTAACGGCCTGACCGAAGACGAACGCCGCCTAGTCATACGCAACCTCGGATTTTTCGTCACGGCAGACTCACTGGCCGCCAACAACATCGTGCTCGGCACGTATCGTCACATCACTGCGCCCGAGTGCCGCCAGTATTTGCTGCGCCAGGCTTTTGAAGAAGCCATTCACACCCACGCTTACCAATACATCACTGAATCGCTGGGCCTGGATGAAGCTGAGATCTTCAATGCCTACAACGAAGTCCAGTCCATCAAGGACAAAGACCAGTTTCTGATTCCATTCATCGAAGCCATCTCTGATCCGCTGTTCAAAACCGGCACGCCCGAAGCAGACCAGACGCTGCTCAAGTCGTTGATTGTTTTTGCCTGCCTGATGGAAGGCCTGTTCTTCTATGTCGGCTTCACTCAAATTCTTGCGTTGGGCCGCCAGAACAAGATGACCGGTGCGGCCGAGCAGTACCAGTACATCCTGCGCGACGAGTCCATGCACTGCAACTTCGGCATTGACCTCATTAATCAGCTCAAGCTTGAAAATCCGCACCTCTGGACAGCAGAGTTCAAGGCAGAGATCAAAGCGCTGTTCATGAAAGCGGTCGAGCTGGAATACCGCTACGCCGAAGACACCATGCCGCGTGGTGTGCTGGGCCTGAACGCCTCGATGTTCAAAGGTTACCTCCGCTATATCGCCAATCGCCGTGCCACACAGATTGGCCTAGAGACCTTGTTCCCGAACGAAGTAAATCCGTTCCCGTGGATGAGCGAAATGATTGACCTGAAGAAGGAGCGCAACTTCTTTGAAACCCGCGTCATTGAATACCAGTCGGGCGGTGCCCTGTCCTGGGACTAAGTCACCGAATTGAGATTACACAAGAACAACATGATTTCAAGAATTTCAATGCTTGACGACTGCACCACAGAGTGTGCCAAATAATGGTCGCCAGGCATTGTTACTGTGTTCGCGGCGCTGGGGCCGGTTTATCCGACTCCCAACGCCATGAATCGCTTTACGTACTCCAAACGTGAAGTGCTCATTGCAACGTGATCAAGGAGAAAACTATGGCAACTGCGAAAAAAACTGCGGCTAAAAAAGCTGCT
>JBCKNC010000132.1:0-4830 GCA_038902915.1 Polaromonas sp. | reverse complement strand
GAACCACGCTGCGGACTGACGGCCAGCGCACCACCGGGCCCGACCCGCTCGACGCCGCCAAGATGGCCACCGAGCGCGGCGTCCGCGTCTACACCGTGGGCATCGGCACCACCAGCGGCGAGATCATCGGCTTCGAGGGCTGGAGCATGCGCGTGCGCTTGGACGAAGAGACGCTCAAGAATATCTCGCTGTTCACCTACGGCGAGTACTTCTATGCCGGCACCGCCGAAGACCTGAAAAAGGCCTACGAGAGCCTGAGCTCGCGCATGGTCGTCGAGCGCGCAAGGAGACCGAGATCAGCGCCCTCTTCGCGGCGCTCGGGGCCTTGCTGGTGGTGCTGGCGGGGTCACTTTCGATCTGGTGGTTCGGGCGCGTTGCGTAGCGCTGCCGCGGCGTTTCAGCGTTCGAGCCGCAGCACCTGCCCGTTGGCGCCGTCGGTCAGCACGTAGAGCCAGCCATCGGGGCCCTGGCGCAGGTCGCGGATGCGCGCTTTCAGATCCTCGAGCAAACGCTCTTCACCGACGATCCGGTTGCCGTCCAGCGTCAGGCGGATCAGCACCTGGGCGCGCAGCGTGCCGATGAAGAGGCTGCCCTTCCAGCCGGGGTAGCGATCGCTGGTCAGGAAGGCCATCCCGCTCGGCGCCACCGAGGTCGGCACCCAGTGCCGCAAGGGCGGCTCGAAGCCGGGTCTGGGGCCCTCTTCTCCAATGCGTGTGCCGGTGCCGTAGTTGACGCCGTAAGTCACCAGCGGCCAACCGTAGTTGAGCCCGCCGAGCACACGGTTGATTTCGTCGCCGCCCTGCGGGCCATGTTCGCTGGCCCACAGCTCGGCGGTGACCGGGTGCAGCGCCGCGCCCTGGATGTTGCGGTGGCCGAGGCTGAAGACCTCGGGCGCGGCTCCTGAGCGTGCGGCAAACGGGTTGTCGGTCGGCGCGCGACCGTCGGGCTCGATGCGCACGACCTTGCCGATGTGGTTGGCCGGGTTCTGCGCTTCGTCCTTGCCGCTGAAGCGGTCGCCCAGGCCCACCAGCAAGCGGCCGCTGCGATCGAAGACGATGCGGCTGCCGCAGTGAAGCTGGCTGCGCATCCTGGGGCGCTGGCTGAAGATCGTTCGCACGTCTTGCAGTTGATCGCCGACCAGACGCGCGCTGGCCACCGCGGTGCTGTTGCCGCCTTCGCCGGGCTCGGCAAAGGTGAAGAACAGGCGCTGATTGGTGGCGAACTGCGGGTCCAGGGCGAGGTCGAGCAGCCCGCATTGGCCGCCGACCGAGATTGCCGGCAGACCGGCCAGCGGCGCCGACAGTCGGCCGTCGGCCGCGGCCAGGCGCAGGGTGCCGCCACGCTCGGTGATCAGCATGCGCCCGTCGGGCAGGAAGGCCAGCGCCCAAGCGTCCTGTAGGCCGCGCACCACGGGCACCGGGCGCAAAGCCTGGGCCTGGGCCTGGGTGCAAAGCCAGCTCGCGAGCAAGAGTGCCAAGACTGTTTTCATGGCCGAGAGCATGCCAGCAACACCGAACCCCCGGCAAACCGAGGATCGGCCGGCCTCACGCCGCCGCCTCGACCACCATCTGCACCCGCTGGCGGCCGTTCCACTCGTCCAGGCTGACCCGAAAGGCCAGCCGCACACTGGCGGGCAACGGCTCGGCATGGCCGAACCAGATCGCGTCGCGTACATGGCCGGCGTGGCGCAGGCGCAGCTTGAGGTGTTTCTCGCCGACCAAGCGCTGCTGCAACACCTGCACCAGGGGATTGCACGGATGGTGTAGGCCGGCGCACGATCTGGAGCGGAGAGTGTGGATGCTGCACGGTGGGTCACTTGGCAAACAGGGATTCCATATTTTTGAAGGCTTTGAACTCCAGGGCATTGCCCGAAGGGTCCATAAAAAACATAGTGGCTTGTTCACCAACCTCACCTTTAAACCGGACGTAGGGTTCGATGACAAATGAGGTGCCGACCGCTTTGAGTTTTTCGGCCATGGCTTCCCACTGAGGGATCGACAGCACCACGCCAAAGTGGCGAACAGGGACTTGATGATCATCGACGGAGCTGGTCTGTTTGTGGCCACACTCATCAGGCGCCAGGTGGGCAACGATCTGGTGCCCATAAAAATCGAAGTCTACCCATTCCGGGGAGCTGCGTCCCTCGCCACAGCCCAGCAGGCCAACATAAAACTGACGGGCTTCTTCGATGTCCTGAACGGGGAAGGCCAAGTGAAAAGGAGGCATAGCGGCTTGAGCAGACATTTAAAAACTCCGGTATGAATCAGAGGCAAGGCAACCACCCATTGGCTGCGCACATTGCTGCGCACTTTTGCGCAAGCACAGAGTTTATGCGACGTGGTTCAAAAAGTAACGTTTTTGAGTAACACGGACAATGTGAATTTTGGATGCCTATGACTCAATCGATGGGCACCCGAAAAAACCCGATTTTGAACCACGCCGATATTTGCAGTGAACATCCCGCGCTGACGGACTGGCGCGTCCAACCAGATCGTGGTTTCGCACGATCCCTTATTCGTTAGGCGCTGCGGGCGGTTCTAGTGTAGTGTTGCACGCTTGATGGAACAAATAAAAACGATGGATTTTGGGTCAGGGCAAGGCGTAAACCACAGCGATACCCGTAGGTATCGCGCGGATTTGCAACGCCGCCATGGCGCAAAAGACGCGTTTTTATGTTCCAGATAGCGTGCAACACTGCACTAGATGCGCCTTACTCTCAGTCGAAAGTGAACGACGTCTTGACACGAGGCGGCGACCTTAATGTTTGTTGCACGACGCAGCACCGCTCCGCTGCGACGCGGAGTTTCTCCAATAAATCGGGCGGGGTACCATCCTTGACCTGCATACTGACGTCGCATGCCATCGACTGAAACCCCACAGGAACTTCCGGGTTCATAGCCATAGCGCCCCGGACGTCAACAGTCGCTGTTACCTGCACTTGAAGCGAAAGAAGCTCGATACCAAGGATATTCGCTACCATTCGGACGGCGGAGTCTTGGCAAGCGGCTAGGGCCGCACAAAGCAGATCGCCGGGTGTGGGTGCATCATGCGGCCCACCAACAGCGCTGTGCACGCCAACGGGGATGACTACTCCGCAGCCATCCATCGGCTCAACTTGCGAATGGAAAGGGTCGGAAGCATCTGGGCCAGTGGTCATAGCGTGGTCAGTGACCATTGCCAAGCTCGGATCTTGCTTGTATGACGCCTTCAGCGGCTTCTGAGCGTTAAAGACGATGGCACTCATGTGGCACTCCTTTTTGTGATGCCTAAATCGTCGGATAAACCGGTGATCCCAGCTTATCCGATCGGATAAAACCGGCAGCGCCCCAAAGGACTCGCAAGCCGTGGTATGACATCGTTCATGCGGAGCCGCATACTGGGACCTGACCAAAAATTTATGAAAACAACGATGTCAAGACCTGACCCAATACTGTCAGTTTAGCGCACTTCTTGGGCCTGCCGGAGCACTTCCTGCTTCGACAGGTTGCGGATAAATGCACTTATCCGAACAGTATTGAGACCTGACCCCTAATTCTCATGACCCCTAATTCTCACGCAGGCGCTGGCCACTGCCGGGGGCTACTCCCGGCGTGCCCCGACTTGCCCTGCCCGGATTCAGGCGCGCGCAGCGGGAGGTACAGGGCGAAGGTGCTGCCCTTGCCAGGCGAGCTTTCAACCAGCCAGAACTCGCCACCGAGCAGCTGTGCGAGCTCGCGCGAGATCGACAGCCCTAGACCCGTGCCACCGTACTTCCTGGCGGTGCCGGTGGAGGCCTGCTGGAACGCCTCAAAAATGATCTTATGCTTATCGTCCGCCAAGCCGATGCCGGTATCGGTGACAAAGAAGCCAATCACCGTCTCTGAGCGGTTGAGTCCAGCATGATCCACGCTCCAGCCCGATTCCACCGCTGCTATGCGCACCGATACCTGGCCCTTCTGGGTGAACTTGAAGGCGTTGGAGAGCAGGTTCTTCATCACCTGCTGCAAGCGCTGTGAGTCGGTGTGGAGGGATGGCGGCAGTCCAGGTGCGAGTTCTACGCTGAAGCCCAGGCCGCGGCTCTGCGCCACGTGGCGGAAGCTCCGTTCGAGCAGTTCGCCGACGTTGGCGAGCGACACGTCATCAAGCTCCAGCGTCACGGTGCCGGACTCGATCTGGGACAGGTCGAGGATATCGTTGATGAGCTCCAGCAGATCCTTGCCCGCCCCATGGACGATCTTGATGTGTTCGATCTGCTGCTCGCTCAGGTTGTGCTCGGCGTTCTCGGCGAGCAGCTGCGACAAGATGAGCAGGCTGTTGAGCGGCGTGCGCAACTCGTGCGACATGTTGGAGAGGAACTCCGACTTGTACTTGGAGGTGAGGACCAACTGCTTGGTGCGCTGCTGTACCCGCTCTTCGAGGTTGGCATTGAGGCGCAGGATTTCGTCTTGCGCCCGTTTGCGCTCGGTGATGTCGGTGATGCTGGTGACGAAACCGGACGGGGTGCCGGCCGACCCCTCAAATATCGGCTGTGCGTTGAGCTGCATCCACAAAACACTCCCGTCAGGCTTGCGGTAGCAGACCACCACGTTTGACTGGGGCAAACCGGTGCGCATGGCGACGAAACTGGGCCGCTCTTCCATGGGCATCAGCGAGCCGTCTTCGCGCAGCGACTGCCACTCTGACGCAAACGAAACAAAGCCCTTCATCTGGGCCAGGGTCTTGCCAATAATGCGCTCGGCACTGGCGTTGCAATCAACGATTCGCCCTTGCGTGTCGCGCAGAAACACCCCTTCGGCCAGCGTGGCCACGACGGTGCGAAAGCGCGCTTCGCTGTCGCGCAAACTGGTACTC
>JBCKNC010000131.1:0-4853 GCA_038902915.1 Polaromonas sp. | reverse complement strand
GCTCGGCGCTCAAGGCAAATTCATTTTCCGGGCTCATGTAGAGGACTACCATGTATAAAAACCTCGCTACCTCGACTGGCGTTTCGCTGGCCGCTTGCGGTGCATTACGAGGCATAGCATGAGCTACCAGGTCAAAGAAATTTTTTACACCCTGCAAGGCGAAGGTGCCAACGCTGGCCAGCCAGCGGTGTTCTGCCGCTTTGCGGGTTGCAACCTGTGGACCGGCCGTGAGCAAGACCGCGCCACTGCGGTATGCCAGTTTTGCGATACCGATTTTGTCGGCACCGACGGCACGCTGGGTGGCAAGTTTGCAAATGCCGACACGCTTGCCAGCCAGATTCAAGCGCAATGGCCCACAGGTGATGCGGCACATCGCTTTGTAGTGTTGACGGGTGGCGAGCCGCTGCTGCAAGTTGACGATGCGTTGATCGTCGCCCTGCATCAACGCAGCTTCAAAATTGCAGTTGAAACCAATGGCACGATTGCTGCACCCAAAGGCATAGACTGGATTTGCGTCAGCCCCAAGGCCGGTGCGCCGTGGGTGCAGCGCGAGGGACAGGAGCTGAAAGTGGTCTGGCCACAACCGAACTTTGCGTCGTTTGACCTTGCCGAGCTGGAGTCTGCCAACTTCACGCATCGTTACCTGCAACCCATGGACAACCTGCTGCGGCTTGAGAATACGCAGCGCTGCATCAGCCTGTGTATGCAACGCCCCGCTTGGCGCCTGAGCCTGCAAACACACAAGATCACTGGAATCCGCTAGATGGCTTACGAAATTTCCCAACGCTTCTTCTTTGATGCAGCCCACACGCTCAAGCGCGAAATCGAGCGTGAAAGCAGCCTGCGCATCCACGGCCACAGCTACAACGCCGAGGTCATGCTGTCGGGCCAGCCCGACCCGCTAACCGGCATGGTGGTGGACTTGGGCCTGGTGCGCGAGGCAATTACGCAATTGCGCATCAAGCTGGATCACCACATGCTCGACGACATTGAAGGCCTTGGCCCGGCCACGCTGGAAAACCTGTGTGCCTTTGTCTGGTGCGAGATGGCTGCCAGCGTGCCGGGCATCTCTGCCGTGCGTATCTGGCGCGAGTCGGTGGGTGACAGCTGCACGCTGCGCGCATGAAAGCCTACCGCGCATCGTTGCTGTACTTTGCCGACCCTCGCTCGACCTGGGAGGGTAAGGGGGAGAGCGAGGGGGAGGCCCGCGCGGTATACGAAGAAGACGGTCTGCTGGTGGTTGGTCCTGATACCGAGGGCCTGCAGGTTGTTCAGGCCATTGGCAGCTACCAGCAGCTCTCTGCAAGCTTTTCCGGTGTTGATGTCCAGCACTTCCCTGGCCGCATCATCGCGCCAGGTTTTATCGACATGCACGTGCATTACCCGCAGCTCGATGTGATTGGCTCGCCCGCCGCAGGCTTGCTGCCCTGGCTTGAGAGCTACACCTTCCCGCATGAAACTCGTTTTTCTTCAACTCAATACAACATACCAGCGGCCAAGTTTTTTATTGACGAACTTCTGCGCAACGGTGTAACGACGGCGCTGGCTTTTGCCACCTCGCATCCCGAATCGGTCAACGCCCTGTTTGCCGAGGCGCAGCAGCGCCAGCTCCGGCTGATCACCGGCAAGTGCCTGATGGACCAGCATTGCCCGGAGGGCGTGCGCGACAACACTGAACAAAGTCTGTTAGATACCGAAGCGCTTATCAACCAATGGCACGGCGTTGACCGCCTCGGCTACGCCATCACGCCACGCTTTGTGCCCAGTTGCAGCGCGGCGCAGCTTGGCGGTGCGGGCGAGCTGGCCGCGAAGTACCCGGACGTGTGGATTCAATCCCACGTTGCCGAGAACCTTGACGAAATCGCCTGGGTTAAACGCCTCTACCCCCAGGCGCGCAGCTATCTCAGCGTGTATCAACAGTTCGGCCTTTTGAGGCCGCGCGCCGTTTACGCCCACTGCATTCATATCGACGATATTGACCGCGCCTTGATGCGCGCTACCTGCACGGCGGCGGCGGTGTCGCCCACCAGCAACCTATTTCTGGGTAGCGGTTTTTTTG
Organism: Polaromonas sp.; assembly: GCA_038902915.1. Classification (GTDB taxonomy): domain Bacteria; phylum Pseudomonadota; class Gammaproteobacteria; order Burkholderiales; family Burkholderiaceae_C; genus Polaromonas. The sequence continues at coordinate 2,794 of JBCKNC010000131.1, read as the reverse complement.
ACTATGCCGGCGCCGACCAGGTGGGCTTTTTGTACGGCCTGGCCAGCGACGTCGGCGGTGGCACCTCGTTCAGTCCGTTTCACACCATGCTGGCCGCGTATTACGTGGGCCGGGAGGGGCAGACTAAGCCCGGCCTGTCGCTCAAGCCCCAGCAGCTGTGGTGGCAGCACACCGCCGGCGCGGCCCGGGCGCTGGGCCTGGAGGGTGTGGTGGGCAACCTGTTGCCCGGCTGCGAGGCCGACTTTGTGGTGATGAATCCCAAGGCCACGCCGCTGCTAGAGCGCCGCACCGCACAGGCGGGCAATCTGGACGAGTTGCTGTTTGCCCTGATCGTGCTCGGCGACGACCGCGTGGTCGAGAAAACAGTCATTTCCCAGGCTGCAGGCCCTTAGGGAGGTGGACGATACCGATGTACCTTTTTCCGTCATTGCGACTGCCGCGTCGCGTTGTTCCTCGCAGTGACGGCCAGCGCGGCAATCCAGGGGTTCATGGATTGCCGCGCTTCGCTCGCAATGACGAGTGCCTCAGTGATAGTCACTCTCCCGCTGATGCCGCACGGCTGTGATGCTGATGGTTTCGTCGTCATCAATTTCAAATAAGGCGACAAAGCCCGACGCGCCGAAGGTAATGACGAGTTCCCGTATCAGCGCACCGTGTGCGCCGCCAGCGGCTTTGCGGCAGATAAAGGGAAATTGACGCAGCGTATCAAGGCTTGCGTGGATCGTCTCCATGGCACGTTCGGCCACTTCAACATCGTATTGCAATAAAAAATCGTAAAGGCGTTCGAGGTCTTCGTCCGCCTCAACGGTAAAGCGTAATTTGTAGCGCTTCATGCAACGCGGCGTTCGCTACTGTGCTGGCTAGCCAACGCTTTCTTTTTTGCTGCCAGCATTGAGTGGAGTTTCTCCATGACCGTTTCCTCAGACACATAAACGCCAGTTTCGCGCGCGCGCTGGCCCGATGCAATGCCTCGCGCATAAAACTCAGCATCGTCTTTGCGCCACTGGGCTTTTTGCTTCAAGCTGTCTTCAATAAACATCGATAGCGTTTCGCCTTTACGCAAAACTGATTCAGCCAAAGCACGCACTTCTGGCGTAACGCGAACAGCGGGCAAAGTAGACGTTTTCATGTTCAAAGCTCACGAGAGTTTTTTGTAATTCAATTGTAATGCAAGAGTTTTTGGGGTCAGAGCCCAAATTCGCCGAGCCTACGGCTCGCCCGGAGGGCGCGGTGCGATGCACCGCAGCGAAATTGGTGTCTGACCCCAATAACTCAAAGCAGCGATAATAGAAAGCTAAATGACCTCATCCTTTTCCAATCTTTCGCTGGCAGAACCGCTGGCCCGCGCCGTAGCCGAGATGGGCTACGAAACCATGACACCCATTCAAGAGCAGGCCATACCGGTCGTCTTGTCGGGCAAAGACGTGATGGGCGCAGCGCAAACCGGTACCGGTAAAACCGCTGCCTTTGCGCTGCCGCTGCTACAGCGCATGATGAAGCACGAAAACGCTTCTACTTCGCCGGCGCGCCACCCGGTGCGGGCGCTGGTGCTGCTGCCGACGCGCGAGCTGGCCATCCAGGTGGCCGAGCAGGTCAAGCTGTACGCCAAGTACACCAACTTGAACTGCGCGGTAGTGTTTGGCGGCATGGACATGAAGCCGCAAACCGCAGAACTTAAAAAAGGCGTTGAAGTACTGGTCGCCACGCCGGGCCGTTTGCTCGACCACATCGAAGCCAAGAACACCGTTCTCAACCAGGTCGAATACGTGGTGCTCGACGAAGCTGACCGCATGCTCGACATTGGTTTTTTGCCAGACCTGCAGCGCATCCTGAGCTATCTGCCCAAGCAGCGCATCACGCTGCTGTTCTCGGCGACTTTTTCACCTGAGATCAAGCGCCTGGCAGCCAGCTTCCTGCAAGACCCGGTGACGATTGAAGTCGCGGGTTCAAACGCCGCGGCCTCAATGGTTGAGCAACACTTCTACAGCGTCGTCGCCGACGATAAACGCCGCGCACTGCACCAGATCCTGAAAGCACGCGGCCTCAAGCAGGCTTTTGTGTTTGTCAACAGCAAGCTCGGCTGCGCACGGCTGGCCCGCTCGCTCGAGCGCGAAGGCCTTAAAACCACCGCACTGCACGGCGACAAGAGCCAGGATGAGCGCCTCAAGGCACTCGATGCCTTCAAAAAAGGCGAAGTCGATTTACTGGTTTGTACCGACGTCGCGGCGCGCGGGCTGGATATCAAGGATGTACCGGCGGTCTTCAACTTTGATGTGCCTTTCAATGCTGAAGATTACATTCACCGCATTGGCCGCACCGGTCGGGCCGGCCTGTCCGGCCTAGCAGTGAGCTTTGTCTCCAGCAGCGACCAGCGCCTGGTGGCTGACATCGAAAAACTCCTCAAGACCAAGATCGAGCTGGAGCCGTTGGAGTTCGACGAAGACCAGCCGCGCAGCGCCGAGAAGTTTGGCCCACAGGGCCGCATCAACGATGGCCGCCGGATGTACCGGAACAGTGGTGATGGCGAGGCTGAAAGCGGCAGCAGGCCGGAGCACAGGGCTGCACGCGAACCCCGTGCGCGCCGTGAGTACACGCCCCATCGTCAGTATGGCCAAAGCGTCGCATCACGTGACCCATTTTTTGACCAGCCCTATGAGGCTGCTACCGCTCCAGACGCGCAAGCCGCCTGGGATGCTGCCGCCAAGGCAGCGCCTGTACGCCGTGGTGTGTCGGCCAACATCAAGCCAAAGAAAAAAGTCGCTGCGCTGTTCAAAATCAGCGCTTGATTTAGGGG
>JBCKNC010000130.1:0-4920 GCA_038902915.1 Polaromonas sp. | reverse complement strand
TGAAACGCTGAATAAAAACGGCGCGCAAAGCGTGATGGTGCAAAAGTTTTTGCCCGAGATTGCGCTGGGCGACAAGCGCGTGCTGGTGATAGGCGGCAAGCCGGTGCCGCACTGCCTGGCGCGCATTCCGCAGGGCGGTGAGGTGCGCGGTAACCTGGCAGCTGGCGGCAAAGGCGTGGCCCAAGCGCTGTCAAAGCGAGACCGCGAGATTGCCGAGGCGATTGGCCCGGTGCTAGCGGCGCGCGGCTTGTTGCTGGCAGGGATTGACGTGATTGGTGACTGCGTGACCGAGATCAATGTGACCAGCCCGACCTGCTTTCAGGAAATTTTTGACCAGACCGGGTTTGATGTGGCGGCAATGTTTGTTGATGCACTGGAATCTGCACTGACTGCCTGATCGCTGCCTTGAATGGCTGCCTTAAAAATCCGTCAGCACGCCGCTGGGCTACGCCCCGATGCAGGCGCGGCTGTCTGTGTTGTTCTGATTGACAACAACCCAGGGTGTTGTCAAAATACCCAACATGAAAGCTAAACTGCTGGTGCGCCAACGGGTAGAAATAAACGCAGAAGCATTTGCTGAAAGAGGTATCAACATGACCGTACTGACTATTAACGTAGCGACCCTATCTGACAGCTTGGCCGATGCTGTATTGGCTATGGACACCGGCACAGCCCGCAAGCCGCGCTACAGCTTCTCGTCCCCCGCGACCTTGATGCGGACTTTGGGCGGCAAGCGCTACGAGCTGATTCAATGCCTCAGCGGCGTTGGCGCAGTCACCATACGCGAGGCCGCCCGCCGCGCCGGGCGTGATGTCAAAGCGGTACACAGCGACGTACAAGCGCTGCTGGCTTGCGGTGTACTTGACAAGACCGACGATGGAAAAATCGTGTTTCCGTATGACGCAGTGCATGTGGACTTCATGTTGAAGGCGGCGTGAATCCGTGCGTTGCGAGTATGTATGACTACTGCCAAACTGAATGTCATTCCATTTCTAAATCATCCCTGTCGTTGTTGTCTCGCCTTGCCGTGCTACAGCACTGCCTGCGGCTCGACGCCTAGACACGAATGATTTGGAAATGGAATCAAACGTCTGCGGGGAAATGCCGCGTCACCACTCAAAGGATTCATACATGCAGAATAGGGTCATTAACGTTGGCGGCGACGCACTGCAACGCGTCAACAGCCTCAGCGGCACGCCCTGCGGCCACCATGCTGCGCCAGGGCCTGCTGCAAGTCAGCCAGACCCGCGCCCTGTCGGACGGCCAGCAATGAAGCTATGAAGCAGAGTTGCTTCCACTCTGGAGGCTTGCTCACCTCAATTAATGAAGGGAATATGAATGTTGACCAAATTAACCATAAGAAACTTCAAGCGTTTTGACGTCGCCGAAGTTGCTTTGGGCAAATCCGTTGTACTTGTTGGGCCGAACAATTCGGGGAAAACAACTGCACTTCAGGCGCTTGCACTGTGGGAGTTAGGGCTACGTCGTTGGACTGAAAAACGTCATGGAAAATCAACAGCGCTTCAACGCCAAGGCGTAGCAATTAACCGGCGTGATTTGGTGGCACTGCCTGTCCCGACCGCTAATCTTCTCTGGCGTGACCTGCATGTTCGCAACGTGGAGCGGCAAGAAGGAAAGCAAAAAACGGAGAATATTCGTGTTGACATATTGGTCGAGGGTATTACTGACGACCAAGCTTGGACGTGTGGGCTTGAGTTCGACTATGCAAACGAGGAATCCTTTTATTGCCGTCCACTCAGGCTTGATGGTGACAATCCGCCGCAGCGGATGCCTATTCCAGAATTCGCCACCAAGGTAAAGGTGGCTTTTCTACCTCCAATGTCTGGTCTAACTGACCGTGAATTTATCAAGCAGCCCGGAGAAATTGGTGTGTTGATCGGCCAAGGCCAGACGGCGCAGGTGCTGCGTAATTTGTGCTATCGGGTTTGTTGGCCTAGCGAGGGGACTACTAAGCCGTCCAACGATTGGATGGCACTGACGGACCAATTAAACCGACTGTTTGGAGTGAAACTTCTCCCTCCGAAGTTCATTTCTGAACGCAGCGAAATTGTCATGGGGTACGAGGAAAAATCTGGAACCCGTCTTGACTTGTCATCATCTGGCCGTGGTTTGCAGCAAACCCTGCTGATTCTTGCCCATCTCTACGCCAATCCGCACACTGTTCTTTTGCTGGATGAACCGGATGCGCACCTTGAGGTACTGCGCCAGCGCCAGACCTACCAGTTGATCAGCGATCTAGCCGAAGAAAAAGGCTCGCAAATTATTGCCGCCAGCCATTCTGAGGTGATACTTGCTGAAGCGGCAAATCGCGGCACGGTGGTGGCATTTGTTGGTAGGCCGCACCTGCTAAATGACCGGAGTAGTCAAGTGATGAAAGCACTGACAGACTTGGGCTGGGATCAATACTATCAGGCGGAACAGACTGGCTGGGTTCTGTATGTCGAGGACTCAACCGACTTTGCGATTCTTAAATCATTCGCCAGAATTTTGGGACACCCCGCTCAAGTCGTGCTGGAAATGCCGTTTGTTCACTATGTCGCAACCAATTTGCCGCAAAAATCTCGCGATCACTTTAATGGACTGCGCGAAGCCAAGAACGATCTCGTAGGGATTGCCTTATTTGACCGCCTTGAACGTGCGCTTCAGCCCACCGACCACCTGAATGAAATCATGTGGACCAAGCGCGAAATAGAGAACTATCTCTGCACTCAAGAGGTTTTGTTTTCATGGGCTGTGCATGATGTAGCGGATGACCTTTTTGGACTCGCTGAACGTGCAACGCGCCAGAGGGCCATGGAAAAGGCTATTGCCGAAGTCACACACTTGCTGGAGATAGACGATAAATCGCCTTGGTCACCCGATGTGAAGGCAACAGATGAAGTCCTTGATCGAATTTTCAGAGTCTTCTTCAAGGAGATCAATCTACCCTTGTCTTTTCGTAAACGTGACTACCATTTGCTCGCAGGATTTTTGTCAAAAGAGCAGATCGATAAAGAGGTCGTTGAAAAACTTGATGCCATTGTGCAAACCGCGTCGCGTGCCCAACCAGTGACGATGTGACAGATGAGTGAAGTTGCAAGTGGCAGAACCCAGAGACATAGGGAATGAGTAAACAAAAACTAGAACTCACCTGGATCGGCAAGGACCAGCGGCCACGGTTGGAGCCACGGATTTTGCTGGAGGACCCCAAGCACAGTTATCACGCCAAGCAGCGGATGACGGACAACGACCTGTTTGACAACCGGCTGATCAAGGGCGATAACCTGCTGGCGCTCAAGGCGCTGGAAGCGGAGTTTGCGGGCAAGGTGAAGTGCGTGTTCATCGACCCGCCGTACAACACCGGCAGCGCGTTCACGCATTACGACGACGGGCTGGAGCATTCGATCTGGCTGGGGCTGATGCGGGACCGGCTGGAGATCATCCGGCGTTTGTTGGCTGACGATGGTTCGCTGTGGATCACGATTGACGACAACGAGGCGCATTACCTGAAGGTGCTGGCTTTGTACACGGGCTTGGATTGCCAGTGATTTTCATGTGCCGTGAAGGTGATGATCTTCACTTTGATATCCGGCAATACAACTGCATTTTTTGGAATCCAGAAAACCTTGAGGATGCACAGTCACGGTTGAAGAATCGAATATTGACGACCTTGGGGCAAGGGCCAAAGCTCATTCAATAGACCAGTAAAAACGGCACCCAAAGGTGCCGTTTATCAACAATCTAAAGCTTGGTCAATCAAGCTGTCCCCGCCTTCACCTTCAACCGCCAAGCATGCAGCAGCGGCTCGGTATAGCCGCTAGGCTGCTCCAGTCCCTTGAAGACCAGATCACACGCGGCCTGGTACGCGGCTGAGGTTTTGAAGTGGCCGGCCATCGGCTTGTAGAGCGGATCGCCCGAGTTTTGGTAGTCCACCACGGCGGCCATGCGCTGGAAAGTGGCGTTCACTTGTTTCCGGTTGGTCACGCCATGCAGCAGCCAGTTGGCGATGTGCTGGCTGCTGATGCGCAGCGTGGCGCGATCTTCCATGAGGCCCACGTTCTGGATATCCGGCACCTTGGAGCAGCCCACGCCCTGGTCGACCCAGCGCACCACGTAGCCCAGAATGCCCTGCGCGTTGTTGTCGAGTTCGTACTGAATTTCGGCCGCTGTCCAGAAAGGAACCAACGCTGTCGGAAACTGCAGAATGGCATCCAGGATTTTTTCTTCCTGCATCTTGGCGTTTGCGGTATGGACATATTTTTCCATGCTTTCCTGTAGTTCGGCCACATTGACCTGATGGTAGTGGAGTGCATGCAGCGTGGCGGCCGTGGGTGAGGGTACCCACGCGGTGTTGGCGCCGGCTTGTGGGTGCGCAATTTTTTGCTTCATCATGTCGGCCATCAAATCAGGCATGGCCCACATGCCTTTGCCGATCTGGGCACGGCCCCGCAGCCCGCAGGCCAGACCGACCAGGACGTTGCTCAACTCATAGACGCGAACCCAGTTTGAGTTCTTCATCAGTGGTTTGCGGATCATTGGCCCGGAATGCATGGCGCTGTGAATCTCGTCGCCGGTGCGGTCCAGAAAGCCGGTGTTGATGAACGCCACGCGGTGTTTGGCGGCTTCGATGCAGGCTGCCAGATTCACGCTGGTGCGGCGTTCCTCGTCCATGATGCCCAGCTTGACGGTGTTTTCCTTCAGCCCCAGCAGCGCTTCAACCCGGCTGAAAAGTTCTGTTGCGAAGGCCACTTCGGCCGGGCCATGCATCTTGGGTTTGACGATGTAAATGGAGCCCTTGCGCGAGTTGCGAATGGCCTTACCTTTGGCTGGTTTCAGGTCGTGCAGGGCAATGGCCACAGTGATGACTGCATCCATGATGCCTTCGGGGATTTCGCGCAATTTGCCATCTGCCGCTTTGTA
>JBCKNC010000129.1:0-4923 GCA_038902915.1 Polaromonas sp. | reverse complement strand
GAAAGCACCCGCTGCACCGGCTACCCCTGCGGCTCAGACTACTCTGAACCCGCAAGCTGCCTGGCCGTTTCCAACAGCCAGCAAGCCGTAAGCAGTAAGGTACTTCTGCTTGAAAAGCCCAACGTCTCCGGACGCTGGGCTTTTTTTATGTCTTCATCACAGCTTCAAGCGTGTAGTTCTGGCCGCCACGGTAGGCGATCTTGTGCGCACCCACGCGGTTGCCCAGTTCTGCGCAGCGAACCAGCGACCAGTCTTTTTCAAGACCGAACAACAGCGCACCACGAAACGCATCACCGCAGCCAGTTGGGTCTACCACTTCTTTGGCAACGACTGGAGCCACCAGTGTCTTCACGCCGTCCATCCAGACTTCGCTGCCTTGCGCCCCCAGTGTGACGATCAAGCCCTTGACGCGTTGCGACAACTCGGCGCACAACAGGCCCGTACGATCACAGAGCATCTTGGCTTCGTAATCATTGACAGAAACCCAGGTAGCTAGGTCCACGAAGTGCGCCAGCTCTTTGCCGTCAAACATCGGCAGGCCCTGACCCGGATCAAACACAAACGGAATGTTCGCGGCCTTGAACTGCTCTGCGTGCTGCAGCATGGCATCGCGCCCGTCCGGCGAGATGATACCGAGTTTGATGTCGCTACGCGCTGCAATTTTGGTCACCTGGGCCTGCATCATTGCGCCTGGATGAAAGGCCGTGATCTGGTTGTTGTCACGGTCCGTCATGATCATGGCTTGTGCTGTGTAATTGTCAGCAACCTCGCGCACAAACTCGCAACTGATACCCATGCCCGTCATGCGGGCGGCGTACTCGGCACCGTCGCTGCCGATGGTGGCCATTGGCAAAGGCGTGCCGCCCAGTTGCTTCAAGGCATAGGCGATGTTGCCGGCGCAACCACCAAACTCACGCCGCAAGGCCGGCACCAGAAAAGACACATTCAGAATATGCAACTGATCGGGCAGAATTTGCTCGGAGAAGCGCCCCTCAAAAGTCATGATGGTGTCAAAGGCGAGTGAGCCACAAATTACAACAGACATTTATTTTCTCTATGAATGAATGAATGAATGAATAGAAAGAAGAAAGGGTGAAAGGATTAGATCAAGGATAAAAAATCAGTACGCGATAGCCCGCCACGCCGAGCAGGCCTTGCGGTGTGGAAGCGTCCGGGGTATCAGCACCCAGCACCTGCATGACCACCGCGCCTGCAAAATCAGAGTCCACCCCCAGCAGTCCGTTGCTGCTGCCGAACTGCGCAGGTGTCAGGACACGCCGCACCAGCACCTGATCCTGGGTATCTGTGAGCGTGACTTCAAGCGAGGGCATCGCTACCGCAACAGCGCCGGAATTTTTAAGCATAAAGGTGAGGCGGTATGAATCAGCACTGACCTTGTTGAAAGACGAACTGTCGATGACCAGCGAGTCCATCCTGCGCAGGGGAGCCACTTCACAATGAAGCTGTTCGCACAGTTTCTGTATCCACGGTTTAAAGGCTGGGTCGGCTGCGGCCAGGCTATCTCTTTGCTGAAGCAGAACCTGCAAAACCAGCAAGACCACCAGCGCGAACCCAAACAGGCCAAGCGCAACACGCACAGCTGGCTTGCGCCAGAATGCCCGCCGCTTTGCATCGCGGACAAACGAGACATCCTTCGCCGCATCGGGCGTATCCAGCGGAAATTCACTTAGAACGTCTCTATCGTCGCTATCGTTTCTATGGTTGCTGCGTACAGCTGAATCTGCCCATGCGTTCAAGCCTTCCTCGTGCCCTGCCTGCGCCTGTGCAAGCTCTGCTCGCACCGCCTCACTGTGTTCATTAACTTGCAAACCATCTGGTTCGTGCGGTGCAGGCTGATGGGGCTGATAAGGCTGCTGCTCCGCTGCGGGTTCAGGCGAAAAAACGGGAGCTGGCGGCGGTATCGGTAAAGGGGCGGGAGTAGCGGTATTGCCAGGGTCAGGTGCGGAAGTTTCCTGTGTGGCCTGCAGATGCAGCGACGCATCAAAAACCTCGGCACAATGCCCGCATCGCACCCAGCCCTGAGAGACTTTGAGTTGATCGGTCACGACTTTGAACATCGTGCCGCATGCGGGGCAGCGCGTAATCAGGCTCATCTAGCGCTCTATTGTAGGCGGCGGCCACCGCGCTCATTCCATTTTCAGATCGATAGGAGATTAGGCGCGAAGCCGCAGGCAGTGCTGTAGCACAGCAAGGCGAAGCAACAACATATCGTATTGATCTGGAAATGGAATCAGGCGGGAAAAGTCCGCACTGGCTTACCGCAGCGGCGGTACATTTTAAAACCTGGCGGTCATCAATATCCAGCCGTCTTCGCTGTCGGCCACTTGCAGAGCGCACCACGGCGCGTAAGCGGCTTTCATCTCGTCTGCTTGCCGGGCCAAGATGCCCGCCAGCACCAGATTGCCACCCTTTTCGACATGCCCGCACAGCAGCGGCGCCAGCACTTTTAGTGGCGTCGCCAGAATATTGGCGAGCACTGTTTGATAGCTGCCTTGGGCTTTGTCTGGCAAGCCCGCATGGAGGCGCACATGGTTGGCATCGGCGTTGGCGCGCGTTGATTGAACAGCCGCTTCGTCGATGTCCACAGCGTCAATCTCTAGCGCACCAAACTTGGCTGTGCCAATAGCCAGAATGCCCGAACCGCAGCCGTAGTCAAGCACCCGTCCGAAGGCTGACGTTGGAGAATTTTTCGACGGGCCGCCCCTAGAAAAATTAGCCCCATTCCTAATTGAAGGGGGCGGCGTATCGCCGTAGGCACGCGAAGCGACAAGCGTGGGGGCTCGTGATATCCATCGCAGGCACATGCGCGTTGTCGGATGCGTACCGGTTCCAAACGCCAAGCCCGGGTCAAGCCGAATCAACTGTTTGGCCTCTGCAGGCGGCTCGTGCCAGGTCGCAACTATCCAGAACTCGGGCGTGATCTCGACTGGCGTGAACTGTGATTGCGTCAGCCGCACCCAGTCTTGTTCGGGCACGGCCTGAATTGCCACCAACGCGCAATCAGCAAAAAAATCTTGCGCTTGCAACAGCTGGAATACCTCGCGGGCCAACGTCTCAGTGGCAAACAGCGACACCACACGCGAGCGGTTCCAACCCGCCTTCGGTGCTGGCATGCCCGGCTCGCCAAACAGCGCCTGCTCGTCAGCGGTTTCTGCATCAGCGTCCTCAACCGAAACGCTAAGCGCGTCTAGCGCATCGAGTGCCTCGCTCAGTGTCTCGACCTCGTCAACCGGCGCAAGCAGGATCAGTTCAAACATGATCGATAGACTCACACTGGATTGATGTCACAGCATCTCCGATCAAGCCGGGGCCGCGGATCTGGCTTTGCCAGTCCGCAGGCGCAGCGGCCCCCCCGGGGGGCAGCCGGTTATTGGGGTCAGACACCCATTTCGCAACGGCGCAAGCGCCGTCCCGGACGGGCGAGCCAACGGCTCGGCGAATTGGGGCTCTGACCCCAAAAACCGGCGTGGGGGCCACATTAGCGAACACGCTTTGAAAGCCACTCTTCAAGGTAGTGGATGTTGATGCCGCCATCGATGAACTTGGCATCCACCATCAGCTCGCGGTGCAGCGCTATATTGGTGTTGATGCCTTCAACCACGGTTTCAGCCAGCGCGCCTCGCATCCGCGCCAGGGCCTGCTCACGCGTGTCACCATGCACAATGATTTTGCCGATCATCGAGTCGTAATTCGGCGGCACAAAATAATTGGCATAAATATGCGAGTCAACCCGCACGCCCGGCCCGCCCGGTGGGTGCCAGGTCGTGATACGGCCCGGCGAAGGTGTAAATTTGTACGGGTCTTCTGCGTTGATGCGGCACTCGATCGAATGCCCATTGAGCCGGATGTCGCGCTGCCTAAAAGGCAGCTTTTCACCAGCAGCCACCATGATCTGGGTGCGCACAATGTCAATGCCCGTGATCCACTCCGTCACCGGGTGCTCGACCTGCACGCGGGTGTTCATTTCGATGAAGTAGAACTCACCGTTTTCATACAGAAACTCGAACGTACCTGCGCCGCGATAAGCGATTTTTTTAACCGCCGCCACGCAGCGCTCGCCGATACGCTCGATCAGTTTGCGCGGAATGCCGGGCGCTGGCGCTTCTTCAATCACTTTTTGGTGACGGCGCTGCATTGAGCAATCTCGCTCACCGAGCCAGACCGCGTTTTTGTGCTGGTCGGCCATGATCTGGATTTCAATATGCCGTGGGCTCTGTAGGAATTTTTCCATGTAGACCTCCGGGTTGCCGAAAGCCGCCCCGGCTTCGGCCTTGGTGGTTTGCACCGCGTGCAGCAAGGCCGCTTCGGTATGCACCACGCGCATCCCGCGCCCGCCACCGCCGCCCGCCGCCTTGATGATGACCGGGTAGCCCACCTGCTTGGCGATGCGCTTGATGACGACCGGGTCGTCCGGCAAGACACCTTCGGAGCCGGGCACGCAGGGCACGCCCGCTTTGGTCATGGTCTGCTTGGCCGAGACCTTGTCGCCCATGATACGAATCGACTCCGGCGTCGGGCCGATGAACTTGAAGCCGCTTTTTTCAACCCGCTCGGCAAAGTCGGCGTTCTCGCTCAAAAATCCGTAGCCGGGGTGAATCGCCTCGGCGTCGGTCACCTCGGCGGCCGAGATGATGGCCGGCATGTTGAGGTAGCTCAGCGCGGAGGGAGCCGGGCCGATGCATACCGACTCGTCGGCAAGCTTGATGTACTTGGCCTCGCGGTCAGCCTCCGAATAAACCATCACGGTCTTGACGCCGAGCTCCCGGCAGGCACGCTGGATTCTCAAGGCGATCTCGCCGCGGTTGGCGATCAGTATTTTTTTAAACATGAGGGTACTTCTAGAAATTCAGATTTTAGTTATGACGTAACTTGGGTACAAGTTAGTCTTCTCTGCAACTGCGT
>JBCKNC010000128.1:0-5048 GCA_038902915.1 Polaromonas sp. | reverse complement strand
AATAAAGTACTCGCCAACCAGACTGAGTGCACAGCCGGTCATGGAAAAGCGTTCGTGCAGGGCGCGTTTACCCTCAAGACCCCATTGCGTCAGCAACTGGGGTTGGTCTGACAACTGCTCCAGCGCTTGCCGCCAGGCCACAGCATCACCAGGCGGCAGATGACACAAACCCGACCCGCTGCTGGATACCACCCACGACATGCCGGACCCGGGCAAGTTGCTGACAATGCAGGGCTTGGCGTGGGCCATGGCTTCAAGTAGCACCATACCAAAGGCTTCGGTGCGCTCGCAAGAGGCCAGACAAAAGGCATCGCAGCTGGCAAGCAATTGGTGCTTGAGGCTTTCACTGACTTCGCCAAGGAGTTGGACGTTGGACGCCTCCCCTTCAGGGCAACTGGACTTGGCCAGGGCCTGCAGACTGGCCATGCCTTCGCCTGCACCGGCGATAATGAGTTGCAGACCGGGTGACGCACTGACGGCACGAATCAGGGTGTCAAAGCCTTTGTAATGCGCCAGACGGCCGAGCGAAAGAAGTTTCAGTGCGCCGGGTTTCCACGGGAGCGGGCTGAGGGCAAGGTCGGGCAAATCTGTATGGATTCCCAAGGGGACAACCACACATTTGTGTTGCCAGCGTTGCAGCGGCTCACTGGCGTAAAGGTAGGGCAAGGAGGTTGCAATGATGCGTTCGGATCGCTCAAGCACAGCTTGTTCAAAGGGCCGGTAAAGAATGTAGGCTAGTCGCAGGGCCAGACGCACATCTGAGACAACAACGTCAGAGTGCCAATGCACTACCCATGGAATTTTGTAGGCTCTTATCAGGGTCAAAGCCCAGAAGGCCGACACGTTGGGCATGTGCAAATGCAACACTTGGGGCTGAATATCGCGGATGGCCCGCTTGAGGGCGGATCTGAAGCCCAGGGCAATCGGGGTGTAGATGAGCCGCAGTTGCACCGGGACGCGTCGCAACCAGCTTGGGTCGTCAGGCAAAGGCTGGCCGTGAACGAGCGCATGGCTGTCAATGCCTTGATCGCGCTGGGTTTGCACCAAGTCAGACAAAAACGATTCCATGCCACCACGCTCGGGCGGGAAGAACTTGCCGATGTGAAGTACACGCAGGGTCATGACTGATCTTCAGGGGCTTTCTTGGTCACGCGCCGGGGGTTGGGCATCCATCATGGCCACGCGCTGATTCAGTCGCCGCAGTTGCCGCTCCAGCTGGGTCTGGGTGATGTCTGAGTAAAGCGCTTTGACCAATAACACCAGCACGGCCGCCAGCAGCAGTAGCGCAGGTGGATAGCTGATGCCCACCCAGCCAGCAAGGCGATCAATCAGACCCGGCCACAGACCCAACAATACAGCCAAGGCGGCAACGATGATCCAGAACAGTCCATGCAAAATGTACAAATGGTCACGCCGCAGCAGGAGCATGACGACGAGCGCAAAGCCCAGGCCCAGCAGGCTGGTGGTGATTTGAAGGGTAGCCATCAGGGTTTGGCGGACGATTTGACGGGTGGCAGAAGCATGGTTTGCAGTTGACGATACATTGTATTGTTGGGCTCAGCGCGCATGGCAAGTTCGAGGTCTTGCGTGCTGGCCGCGCGGTTACCCATATAAAAGTAAGTTAAAGCCCGCGCGTAATGGGCGGGACCTGTGGGGCGCTGGGCGACGACCGGGTTCAAGATGTCCATAGCGGCCGGGTAATTTTTTTTGCCCACGTGTGCCATGCTCAGGCCCACTTTGTAACGCTGTTTGTTGGGGCTTTTTTGGATGAGTTGGTGGTAGCTGGCGATGGCTTCGTCGTACTTTTGACTGGCAACGGCCGCCTCGGCCTGGCGCAGACGGGTAAATTCTTCAGCCTCGGCTACTTGTGGGTGAGTCAGTGACTTGGTGAAGCTGTCATAGGCATCGGCAAAGCGGCCCAAGGCATATTGCGATTCGCCCCGATGGTAATACAAGGCCGCTTCGGTAAAGCCTTTGGCTTCGGCCGCTGCAAAGTTGTCAAGTGCCAAGGCGTGTTTTTTGAGCTGCTGCAAGCTCACGCCCATATTGAAGCGCGCCGATCCCATGGGTTCCCCCAGTGTTTCAGCCTGGCTGAAAAGGCGCAGGGCTTCGCTGTAGTTGCCCTGGTCCTGAAACTCTGTCCCTAGGTTGAGCATGGGGCGCCAGCGGCCCACCGCGTTGGCCGGGGCCGCCCGGTCGATCTTGTCGCTGGCGTCGAACCACGTCGTGCTGGGCGATTGCAGACTGTTAATGCGCTCAAAACTGAAGGCGGCCAGCAGCGCCACCACCAGCAGGCAGACGGCATAAAGCGCCTTGCTGGAATGGCCCACCAGCGGCACTGCCAGCAGGACCGGAATGGCGATTGACCAGAGGTAGCTGCGGTAGAGCACAAACGGGTCTTGCAGCCAGACGGTGGTGAATTCGGTTAAAAAGAGCAGGCCCGGCATGAGCAGGCACAGGCCAAGCAAGCCCCAGACGTCGCTGCGGCGCAGCACCAGCCAGGCGCCCAGCATCAGGGCGCCAAGCCAGGCCACCGCGCCGAGCAGGTGCCAGCTCCAGAGCGTCAGCGGAAAGGTGGGCCGGAGGTCGATCGACATCCAGCCCACATAGGGCAACAACCACAGCAGGCCGTAGTGAAAAAACAGGCTGGCCTGGTTGATGATGCTCAAGGGGTAGAGTTGCACACTAATGCCGGGTTGCTGCTGCTCCAACTGGGCGGCATAGGCGCGTGAGGTCTCGTCAAACACGGTGCCGACGATGGAACCGTAGCGGCTGTACAACACAGCCCCCATGGCGAGCAGCACCAGCCCGGCGGCTGCAGCAACCCGCAACACCCGCTGCAGGCTGGGACGCTGAACAAAGACGAACAGGGGCACCGCCAGCAAGATGGCGGTCACTGTGTGTTCTTTGGCGGCCACGGCCAACACGTAGCAGGCGAGGGCCAGCAGGTGCCAGCGCAATTGCCCACTGCTCAGGCCGCGCACGTAGCTCCAGCAGGCCAGCACCACCAACAAGGTGGCCATGAGGATGGAGCGTTGAATCAGGTAGGCCACCGCGTAGACGGCCACCGGGTTGAAGGCCCACAGCGCCACACCCAGCCGCGCTGCAGACCGCAGCGAGGATGAGAATTGAGGCATGTCACCGCCGTCTTCGTCACGCCATTGCGTGCGCTGCAGCAGTTGCAGCACGAAGGCGTAGAGCGCGAATGCGGTGGCAATGTGCAAGCCGATGTTGAAAATGCGCTGTTTCCACCAGCCGTCGCCTAAAATACCCTGCAACCACACAAAGCTGCCGTAGGACAGCATGCGTGCTTTGAGGTGAATCAAGCTGCCATAGTCGCCAAAAATGGTCCCGTCGGTCAGGCGGCCATCGTCAAACACCAGCTGGTTGTTGATGCCAAAGGCATACAGAATGGCTATGCCGACGCCCAGCGCAAGGGCGTATAGCAGCGTCGTTAATCGTGGTGTCATGGCTGGGCTCTGAATGTTGCGGGGCTTGGCCAAATTTTGATTGTAGATGCTCAAAAAATAAGGAAGTCTGTTTTGTTGTTTTCAATATTTGCTCGGGCATGGGTCGTGCGCCAAGGGGGCTTGAGCCTGCTGGGGGTCATGCTGATCGGTGCGCTGCACGCCCCGGCGCACGCCGACGTGTGGCGCTACGTCGATGAAAACGGCGTGACACAGTTCACCAACCAGCCACCCGGCAAGGATGCGCAACTGATCATTCAGTCCGGCCTGGGGGCGCCGACCCAGGCCGCCTTGACCGGGCGCCGCGATACGCCCGACGCTGCGGCCCAGCGCGCGGTGGGGTTGATGAACGCCTCGCCCGTTTTCCAGGAAGTACAGGCCAGCCTGACGGCCGCCTCACTTGCGCACGGCGTGGACTATGAGCTGCTCAAGGCGGTGGTGGTGGCGGAGTCGGCCTTCAACCCCAAAGCGGTGTCGCACAAGGGTGCGGTCGGGCTGATGCAGATCATGCCCGCCACGGCGCAGCGCTACGGCGTGCAGTCCGAGCCGGGTTCGAGTATCGCGAGCAAGCTGACTGATCCGCACCTCAACATCCGCACTGGCACGCGCTATCTGGCCGACTTGCTGCGCATGTTTGGTGGCGAGACCGAGCTGGCGGTAGCGGCCTACAACGCCGGTGAGGGCGCGGTCATGCGCGCGGGCAACCGCATTCCCAACTACGAGGAAACCCAGCAATACGTGAAGCGGGTGATGGCGGTTTATCGGGTGCTGCAGATTCGCTAAGGCACGGATTGCCGCGCTGCGCTCGCAATGACGGAAATCTCTCGTTGACGAACCAGCACAGGGCAATGAACCCCCGGCTGATAAAGAGCAAGACCCGGGCGAAATCCCCGAATACGTGATGATTGACGAGTAGTCCGTTTCGCCAAAAGGATTACAAAATGAAATTGATGGATTTTTGCGCCAGACTAGGCGCACGGGCGCAGCCAGACCGGGAGTCTGGCAAGAATGGGCAACGACGTATGGCACAAAAAGACGCGATTTCATGTAAACATTTTGGCGAAACGGACTACTAAACCCCATGAGTACCCTGAAAACACCTTTCGAACTACGCCAGGCGGTGCTGTCGCTGCGGCCTTATTTTGTGCGGGCCAGCTGGTTCAGCGTGTTCGCCTGCCTGCTGATTCTCGCCCCCAGCGGCTACATGCTGGAGGTCTATGAGCGGGTCATCAACAGCCGCAGCCACCTGACCCTGGCGATGCTGACCGTGCTGGTGCTGGCGGCCTACGTGCTGATGGAAATTCTGGAATGGGCCCGCTCAGAGATCATGTACAGGGCTGGACTGCATCTGGACCAGAAGTTGCGCAACCGGGTCTTTGGCGCGATCTTCGAGGCCAATCTGAAACGCATGCCCGGCGGCAGCGTGCAACCGCTGAACGACTTTCGCACGGTCCGGGAGTTCCTGTCTTCGCCGCCGCTGCTGGCGCTGATGGAAGCCCCGGTGTCGCTGGTCATTCTGGGTTTGATGTTTGCCATCAGCCCGGTGCTGGGCTGGGCCGCCGTGGTGGGCTCGCTGGTGCA
>JBCKNC010000127.1:0-5064 GCA_038902915.1 Polaromonas sp. | reverse complement strand
AGCCGCAAAACCAGAAGCCGCCGGGGCCGTGAGTATGGGACTTGGGAAGCAACCAGTTCTTGAGCATGGAGTCTTTCAGCTTGCAGGATTGGATGGAGTGGCCGCGCGTTGCACCGCGCGCACCATGCGTGTGTGGGCACCGCAGCGGCACAGATGTTTGTCCAGCGCCTGGACGATGTCTTCGCGGCTTGGTGTCGGGTTGCGCGCCAGCAGGGCGGCGGCCGAAGTGATGATGCCGGACACGCAGTAGCCGCACTGGGCGGCGCGCTCCTCAATGAAGGCTGCCTGCACGGGATGTGGGCAAACAGTCGTGCCCAGGCCTTCGAGCGTGGTCACCTGCCGCCCCTGCACCGACCAGACCGGCAGGTTGCACGAGGTCTGCGGCAGGCCGTCCACCAGCACCATGCAGGCACCGCACTCGCCCTGGGCGCAGCCGAACTTGGGGCCGCTCAGGCCCAGTTCGCCGCGCAGCAGCGACAGCAGCGTGGTCTTGTCATCACCCTCGAAGTGCACAGGCTGCTGGTTGACGTGGAACATCTGCTTATTCTCCTTGGGTTCGCTCATGTGGCCTCCGCGGCGTGCACGGCCCGCAACAGCGTGTCCGGGGTCAGGGGCAACTCGCGCACACGCACGCCCAGCGCGTCATGCACGGCATTGGCCAGCGCCGCCGCCACCGGGCCTTGGGCCGCCTCGCCGGCCCCCAGCGGCGGCTCTTCGGGCCGGTCGATGACGTGTACACGCACCTCGGGCACCTCGCTGAAACGCAGCACAGGATAGGTCAGCCATTCGTTGCTGGTGATGGCCTGGCGATCAAACGTCACCTGCTCCTTGATCGTCCAGCTTGTGCTCTGGATGGCTCCGCCCTCGATCTGGTTGATCACGCCGTCGAGGTCGACCACCATGCCGACATCGACCGCGAGATCCAGGTTGAGCACGCGCACCTGTTTGTCCACCCGCACACGCGCAATGGCCGCGCACCAGGCGCCCGTGTTCTTGTAGCGGGCCCAGGCCAGGCCATAGCCGATGCCCTCGGGCTCTTCGGCGCGACGGCCCCACCAGGTCGAGCGCTCCACCACCGCGTCGAGCACGGCCAGCGCGCGTGGGTCGTCGAGGTGCCGCTTGCGGAAGGCCAACGCATCCTCGCCCAGTTGCAGCGCAATTTCGTCGACAAAGGACTCGATCGCGAACACATTGGCGTAGGCCCCCAGCGAGCGCATGGCCGAAGTGCGCAAGGGCATCACGGTCAGGCGGTGGTTGATCACCTGAAGGTTGGGCACGGCATAGGCCGGCACGGCGTTGCGATCGGCACCACCGCCAGAGGCCAGCGGCGGGTTGATGGGCAGCGGCAGCGAGGTCGCGTCGGCGCGTTCGCTAGCGGCCAGCAGGGCTGGCGTGTGCGCACGGCCCGGACGCGAGCTGTAGCCATTGGCCCACAGCTCGTGCTGCCAGTGGCTCAGGCGCCCCGCCGCGTCGAGCCGCGCCTGCAGCTCCACGCGGTGGGCTGCACCGAAGGGGCTGTGCGTGAGCTCGTCCGCGCGCGACCACAGGACGCGCACCGGCTGGCCGGGGGAACGCAGGGCCATCAACACTGCATCGAAAGCAACGTCGTCGGCGCCGTTGTGGCCGTAGCAGCCCGAGCCCTCGACATGGTGGATCACGATGTCGTCCCTGGCTACCGGCGTGGCCTCGCGGGCCAGTGCCTTCACCATATCGTCACGCAGATTGTGGATGCCCTGGCTGTGCGTCCAGACCTCCAGTCGTCGGCCATCCCACTGCGCCAACGCGCATGAGGAACCGATGGAGGCATGAGCCAGATAGGGCTTGAGATAGACCGCGCGATGATGCAGACCGTCCGTAGGCCATTCACCACTTGTGAGGGCCGCGCCGCGCTCGGCCGTCAGCGTGGTCTCGTGCGGGGCCGAGGTCAAGAACCCATCGAGGTCATGCGCCTCGGGCAGGAGTGCGCCAGCGTGCCATTCGATCCGGCTGGCCAGCCGTGTGGCCGCGGCATCCGCCTCGCGCTCCGAGGCCGCGACGATGGCGATGAAACGCCCGTCGGCCCAACAGCGCACAGCGGCCGGCAAAGCCGCCACGTCCTCGGCCGGCCATCGGGCCAGCGTGGCGTCCAGTGTGGGTGGCCGCAGCACGCGGCCATGCAGCATGCCGGGCAAGCGCAGGTCCTGGATGAAGCGGGCATGGCCGAATACCTTGTCAGCTAGGTCCAGACGGGGTGCTTGGGTCTTGCCAAGCAGGCGCCGTGCGGACGGTGCCTTGGGCCGCGCCACGCCCGTACACTCGATGTCCAGATCGACGCCCTTGAGCAGGGCTGCGTAGTCGCCGAGATCTTGCCCCTGCGCCGACCGGAAGCGTCCTTCGTGGACCTCGATCGTCTCAGCGGACTGGCTGGCCAGCACCGCTGCGCGTTGCAGGGCCATGGCCCGCACCTCGGCACAAACCTGGCGCAGCGCGCCGCCACTGTCCTGCACCGACCGGCTGCCCGAGGTCATGCCCTCGTCTGGACCGCGCGCGGTACTGGCGCTGCGGATGTGCACCGCATCCAACGGCACATCCAGCTCCTCGGCCACCAGCAGCTGAAGCGCGGTCAAGATGCCCTGGCCGAGTTCAACCTTGCCGATGAACACCCGCACGAAGCCGGGTTCGTCGAGAGCCAGCCACTGCGACAGGCGGCGGTTGGTGTGCAGGCTACCGGGCAGCTGCAGTCGGCCGTCGTTACGGTCGATGAGAAAGCCGCGGGGTTGCGGGGTGGAAAGATCGGGCATATCGGTTGGCTGATTGTGAGTTCGAAGTTTAGAAGCTGTAACGCTTTGGGGCCAATGCCGAGTATGTCTCTAGGGCACCTCGAATAGGATGTCCCAACCGCCCAAGCGATGGAACGCGAGTTGGCGGCGCGCGTTCTCGGCGGCATCCACGCCGTCGGTCGCGAGGTTGCACCATGCGACGACGGGGGCGCGATCAATCGGCGTCCCCGTCGTCGCCGCGTAGAAGCGCTCGTGTTTGTTCATGGCGAGGCTTCGCTACTTAGTCGATCTTGATGCCGCCGCGGCGGATTATGTCACCCCACTTCGCGTGCTCGCTGCGGATGAAGGCCGCGAACTGTTCTGGGGTGCTCCCCGGTGCCGCGAGATCACCCCCGACGCTCTCGGCGTAGCGCTCGCGGAAGCTAGGCGTCAACATGGCGATGTTCAACGCGCTATTGAGTTTGGCGAGCACAGGTGCCGGTAGATTCGCTGGCGCGATGATGCCGCTCCAACTCAACATCTCGTAACCCGGCACCGCTTCGCCGATGGTCGGCACGTTGGTGAACGCCGGCATGCGCTTCGGGCCGCTGACTCCGAGCGCGCGCACTTTGCCGCTGCGCGCATGCGGCACCATTGAGTTCGAGCTCTCGAACATCAATTGAACATGGCCCGCGATCAGATCGTTGATCGCGAGCGCACCGCCCTTGTAGGGAACATGCACGATCTGCGTATTGGTCAACTGCTTGAACAACTCACCCGCGAGATGGCCGGGCGAGCCGGTCGACGACGACGCGTTCATTAGCTTGCCTGGGTTCGCGCGAGCGTAGGTGATCAGCTCGGGGATCGATTTGAACGGCGAGGTCGGGCTGACGCCGAGCATCACCGGATTGGTGGCGATCAGACCAATCGCCTGAAAATCGCGCAGCACGTCGTAGGGTATCTTCGCGACCATGTTCGGCGCGATCGCTAGCGAACCGATGACACCGAGGCCGATGGTGTAGCCGTCGGGCGCGGCTTTCGCGACCGCGTCCATGCCGATGATAAAGGCGCCGCCGGGGCGGTTCTCGACGATCAGCGTCTGGCCGAGCGCCTTCGAAAACTCCGGCAGCAGCATCCGCGCGATGTTGTCGGAGGCGCTGCCCGCCGCTTGCGCGACGATGAAGCGGATCGGTTTATCCGGGTACTGCGCGTTCGCCACCAAAGCGCTCGCGAGCAACACGCCAAGCATTAGTCTTTTCATCATCTTCCTCTATGTAGGTTAGGGATAAGGGATAAGGGATAAGGGATAACACAGCACACGTCCTGAACCGACCAAGTCCTATCTTACGCTGTTGTCCGCAAGGGACTCTCTGCAAAACTCCGATGGTTTTATGCAAGAAAAGTAGCCTCGGAGGCCAACGCCGCCCGCAGGGTCTCCCAAGGCCCCAGCGACATCAATGCGTCCAACCGGCGTGCGGTCGTGAAAGTTAAACGGATAGTCAGTACCCAACATCAATTGCGTGTCGCCAAACATGGTGACCAGGTGTTGCAAGGTGGGTGCATCAAATACCAGCGTGTCGAAGTACAGGCTGCGCGCCTGCGCGGTCGGCGAGGTTTTAACCTGCTCTTTGAGTGCCGGGAACACCGACCACCCGTGCTCAAGGCGCGGCAACAAACTGGCCAGCGTACCACCGCCGTGGCTGAAAGCAATTCGCAATTTGGGGTGGCGCAACATCAGGTTGCTGGTGATGACTGATGCGGCGGCCAGACCAACGTCGGTCGGGTAGGCCAGCACCTGTTGCAGCGGCGGTGGGCCGACCAGGCGGTCCATGCCGGTGGGTTTTACGGCGTGTACAAAAACCGATGCACCCAACGCTTCGCAGGCTTCAAAGAATGGTTGAAAGCGTGCCTCTCCAATCGCAACGCCGTTGACATTACTGCCAATTTCAACACCAACCATGCCCAGCGCCTGTATGCAATAACGCAGCTCTGCAATTGCGAGGTCAATGTCTTGCAAGGGCACTGCACCCATACCGATCAGTGCGCCGTTTGACTCTGCCGCCATGCCTGCAATTTGTTCATTTAAAAAACGCAGTAACTGCTGGGCTGCAGCGGCCTCAAACCAGTACGACAGCAACTCTGGCATGGGCGAGATGACTTGTTGGCTCAAGCCCATGCCTGGCAAGTCAGCCAGGCGCCGCGACGGGCTTCAGCATTTCTCGGACACCGTGCGGTAGTTCTTGCCGGCGATCATTATGTGGAGGTGGCACAGTCCGCCGGCTTCGGGTGCAGCGGCAGTCGACGGCCACAACGCCGGCATGACGCT
>JBCKNC010000126.1:0-5079 GCA_038902915.1 Polaromonas sp. | reverse complement strand
CAATCCCCCCATCGCCAACCCTGCAAACCGGGCCAGTCCCGGCAATACGGCATTCACGGCATTTGCAGCTTTTTGCCCTGTTTACCCGGGTTCTGCTTTGGCTGGTGGTGGCTGTCTGGCTGCTGTTTGGCGCAAGCTGGGGCTTGCTTCACGGCTGGATTGTGCCGCGAATCGGGGAATTTCGCCCGCGCCTTGAAATGGAAGCCAGCAAAGCGCTGGGTATGCCGGTGCGTATTGGTCAGATCAGCGCCTATTCCAGCGGGCTGATTCCTTCGATTGAACTGCGCGATGTGAGACTGCTCGACCAGCAGGGGCGCGAGGCCTTGCACTTGCCGCGTATCTTGGCCGCGCTGTCGCCGTCGTCGCTGTGGGGCGGGGGATTTGAGCAGCTTCTTATTGACCAGCCGACTCTTGACATCCGGCGCACGGCTGATGGCCGGATTTATGTTGCTGGCCTGGACCTGTCGCAAACCCGCGGCGAAAGCCACGCCGAAAGCCACGCCGTTATTGACTGGATTTTTTCGCAGCCCGAGCTGTCCATCAAGGGCGGTACCGTGCGCTGGATTGACGAGGTGCGCAATGCACCGCCGCTGGCCCTGACGCAGGTTGATGCGGTCATGCGCAATGGGCGGCGCAGTCATTCCATACGGCTCGATGCCACGCCAGCGCCGCAATGGGGTGAGCGTTTCAGTTTGCGCGGCATTTTCAGGCAACCTTTACTGTCAACCGAGGCAGGTCGTTGGGTGGACTGGTCGGGCCAGCTTTATGCCGCGTTCGACCGGGTGGATGTCTCGCGCATCAAGCAGTACGCTAGCCTGGACACCTTTGGCATTGACCTCAGAACCGGCAACGGCAGCCTGCGTGCCTGGGCCGACGTACACAAGGGGCAGCTCACGGGTGGAACCGCCGACGTTGCCCTGCGAGAAGTCAATGTCCAGTTGGGAAAAACGCTCGAGGCGTTGGCACTCGATTCGGTGTTTGGCCGTTTTGGCGGTAGCCAGCTGGTTGATGGCTTCACTTTCCATACCGAAGGCTTAGCTTTCAATACCCGCGACGGCCTGAATTGGCCGGGTGGCAATTTGAGCCTGATTCATACTGGAACCGAAGGGCAGGCAGAGCAAAAAACCGAGTTGAAAGCAGACAAACTGGATTTGGCTGCGCTGGCCCAGATTGCCAATCGCCTGCCGCTGGATGCCGCCACCCATGCGACCATCACGTCCTATGCGCCTAAAGGCCTGGTTGAAACGCTTGAGGCGCGCTGGAAAACATCGCTCAAGACTTCCATGACTTTCTCAGCCAAAGGGCGCGTGACCGGTCTGGAGCTGGCCGCACTTCCCAATCCGGCCAACCCGGCAGCAAGGCCAAACACTGGCACGGCGGCGCATCATCAACCAGGTCGTCTGGGCATTAAAGGCGCAGCCATTGATTTTGATGTGACGCAGGCGGGTGGCAAGGCCTCTGTCAACATCGCACGCGGCGCGCTTGATTTGCCCGGTATTTTTGAAGACTCTGTGGTGCTGCTTGATCGTCTGTCGCTGGATGCGCAGTGGAAGCTGGTGAACGGAAAAATCGATACGCAATTGCGCAATATCAAGTTCGCAAACAGCGATGCTGAAGGTGTGGCGCAGGCCAGTTGGCAGTCGGGCGAGCCAGCCGATAACTCGCTCGGGGTGCTAGATTTGAAAGGCAGTTTGAGTCGTGCAAATGGTGCCAAAGTTCACCGCTATTTGCCTTTGGCTTTATCCGATGAAGTGCGCCACTACGTGCGCGATGCAGTGCTCGAAGGGGCCATCAGCGACGTGAAGTTCAAGGTCAAAGGGCCCGTCGATCACATACCTTTTTCCAACCCGGCGCTGGGCGAATTCAAAATATCAGTCAAGGTCGCCAAAGGCATATTTGTCTATGTGCCCAAACTGCTGCAACCTAAAGACGCGAAGCCGTGGCCCGCCCTCACCGATGTTCAGGGCCAGATGGTCTTTAACCGCGCTGCGCTGGACATCCATGCTGCCAGCGCCAAAGTGACCGGCTTGAGCAGTCTGCAACTGCTCAAGGTCGATGCCCGCATTCCTGACCTGATGCATTCCTCCACACTCGACTTGAACGCCAAAATCAAAGGCTCCCTGTCCGATGCCCTGGGCTTTGTCAATACCTCGCCAGTGGGCTCTATGACGGGCCAGGTGCTGGCGCAGGTTGTCGGCAGCGGCTCTAGCGACTACGACATACACCTGAGTCTGCCACTCTATGACATCGACAAGACACGGGTGCGGGGCACGCTGTCACTGCCCGGCAACGATGTACAGTTTTCCCCCGCCACGCCGCTGCTGGGGCACCTCAAAGGGGTGGCAACCTTTAGCGAAAGCGGTTTCAACGTGCCTGTAGCCCAGGCGCGTTTGCTGGGTGGCGATATCCGTTTTGAGGGTGGCATGCGTGCGCCAGCCACTAACCACGCTGCTATCCGCGCCGCTGCTGGCGCTGTGACTGGCAGCCCAGACCTGGAAGCAGGCGTGGCGACCTTCAGGGCGCAGGGAACCCTCACCGCCGAAGGCGTAAAGCAGGCCCGGGATCTGGGTTTTGCCTCCCGCATTGCACAAAATGCCAGCGGCAGCGCTGCCTACACCGCAACCCTGGGTTTCAGGCGTGGCGCGGTAGAGCTGGTGGTGGCCAGCAACCTTCAGGGCATGGCGCTTGGTTTGCCTGTACCTTTGAGCAAGACGGCTGAATCGTCTCTGCCGATACGTTTTGAAAACACCCTGCTGACGAGCTCGCTGTTGCCAGGGCAAAAACTGCAGGATCAGCTGGCCCTGACGGTTGGGCATAGCGCATCGGTGGCATCGGTGCTGTATGTGCGTGATGTCAGTGGCAGCGAGCCGCGCGTTATCAGGGGCAGCATCAGCGTCGGGCTGGAGCCGGGTGAATCGACCCCCATGCCCGAGAGCGGCGTGGCGGCCAACATCAATCTGGCAACGCTAGACCTTGATGCGTGGAGACAAGTCCTTTCCAGATCGGTGGCTGGCGCAGTAGCCTCAATCGCACCAAGCACAGCAAGCGCAACCAGCGGTCGCAGCGTTTTCTCCGCTGCGTCGCTGGCTTATTTGCCCACCCAGCTGGCGATACGGGCCAAAGAGCTGCAAGTCGAAGGCCGCAAGCTGAACAACGTGGTGCTTGGCGGCACCCGTGAAGAGCTGGACTGGCGCGTCAATATTGACGCAACAGAGCTCAATGGTTACGTCCAGTTCAGGCAGCCCAGCGGGGGCGGGGCGGGGCTGGTGTATGCGAGGCTGTCGCGCCTGAGCCTGGGGCAAAGTAGCGCCAACGATGTTGAAAATATTCTCGATGAGCAGCCCACCAATATTCCGGCGCTCGACATTGTTGTGGACGATATGGAACTGCGTGGTAAAAAATTGGGACGTGTTGAAATTGAGGCCATCAATCGCGGTGCGCAGGCGGGATCTCGTGAAGGCGGTGTGCGCGAATGGCGATTAAACAAACTCAATGTCATCCTGCCGGAAGCCGTGCTCAAGGCCACTGGCAATTGGACGGCCATCAATGCCCATGCTGCCCCAGCCAGAGCCACGGAGCGCCAGCGGTCTGGATTTGAGCACCGCCGTACGGTGATGAACTTCACGCTGGATATCGCTGATTCTGGCGAGTTGCTGAACCGCTTTGGCATGAACGATGTCATCAAACGCGGCAAGGGAAAAATGGAAGGCCAGGTGGCCTGGGCTGGTTCACCGCTCAGTCTTGACTACCCCAGCATGAGTGGGCAATTCAATGTGAACATTGAGTCAGGGCAGTTTCTCAAGGCCGACCCCGGCATCGCCAAGCTGCTGGGTGTGCTGAGTCTGCAATCACTGCCGCGTCGCCTGACGCTCGATTTCCGGGATGTGTTTTCAGAAGGTTTTGCCTTCGATTTTATGCGCGGTGATGTCAACATCAGCCAGGGCGTGGCGGCCACCAACAACCTGCAGATGAAAGGTGTTAACGCTGCCGTGCTGATGGAGGGCAGTGCCGACATCGCCAGGGAGACGCAGGACATCAAGGTGCTGGTGGTACCAGAGATCAATGCCGGCACAGCTTCGTTGATTGCCATGGTCATCAACCCGGCGATTGGCCTGGGCAGCTTTCTGGCGCAGTTTTTCCTGCGTCGCCCCTTGATGGCGGCGGCCACGCAAGAGTTTCATATCGACGGCAGTTGGGCCAACCCGAAAATTACCAAGATAGAGCGCAAGCCATGAAGGTTGCCGCGATCCAGATGGTGTCTTCGCCAGACGTGTACGCCAACCTGGACGTAGCGCGCAAGCTGCTATCGCAGGCGGCTACAGAGGGTGCCGAGCTGGCAGTGCTACCCGAATATTTTTGTTTGCTGGGCTTTAAAGACACCGACAAATTGCAGATTGCCGAGCCGCCAGGGCATGGGCTGCTACAGGACTTTTTAAGCCAGTGTGCGAGCGATCTCAAGTTGTGGATTGTGGGCGGCACCATACCGCTGGCAACCGGGCCAGCCGATGAGCAGGCGGTCAGGGTTTTCAACAGCACCCTGGTCTACAGCCCGACCGGCCAGTGCGTGGCACGCTACGACAAGATGCATCTTTTTCGCTTTGTCAGCGGGCAGGAAAGCTATGACGAAACGCGGGTGCTTCAGCCTGGCAGCCAGCCAGTGACCTTTGATTTGCCCTCGCGTGATGGCCATAGCTGGCGGGTCGGTTTGAGTATTTGCTACGACCTACGCTTTCCCGAGCTGTACCGCCTGCTCAAGGCCGACCTGCTGCTGGTGCCCAGCGCTTTTACCTTCACCACCGGGCAGGCCCATTGGGAAATACTGCTGCGCGCACGCGCCATTGAAAACCTCGCCTACGTGCTGGCCGCAGCCCAGGGCGGCCGGCACGACAACCAACGCCAGACTTGGGGCCACAGCATGCTGGTAGACCCCTGGGGGCAGGTGCTAGCTCAGCGCAGTGAGGGTGCGGGTCTTGTGATGGCCGATGTGTACAAGTCGCAGCTGGATTTACAGCGGCTGCGGCTGCCAGCTTTGACGCACACGGTGTTGTGAGTGCCCCAAACGCTTCCAACAACAATAAG
>JBCKNC010000125.1:0-5146 GCA_038902915.1 Polaromonas sp. | reverse complement strand
CCCCTTCGAATCCCTGGTCCGTGCTACGAACTCCCTACCCCCCAGTGTGCAAGGCCACTTCGCCAGTGCCTTGCAGCGCATGCTCGGTCAGGTGGCGCAAGAGAAAGGCAAACCTCCCTTCGGCACCTGCACCTCGTGTCAACATCTGGAAAGCGACGGCTACAGCCGGGATGAACAGACGCACCATGCGTGCGGGTTGGCGAGCGAACCGCTGCTGCTGGAAGAGCTCGACGGAGTCTGCATCACCTTCGTCCCGGGCAAGCCCATGATGACGCTGAAGAGCTCTGTCACCGGAGCCGCACCGCGATGAGTCCTGTTCTCGCCGCGACGATAAGCGTTGAGGACAACCCGCCTGAAACGCTCGCCCGTCGACTTCGAGTGCATCTTCAAACGATCGCCACCCGGCGCTTACCGATCACCTATCAGGAGGCGGCCAAAGGGCTGTTGCTCTTGCCTCCGAACACGATTCATCAAGTCACCGAGGCGCTGGAGCAGATCATGGCCGAGGACGCGGCGGCCGACCGCCCCTTCATCGCGGCCATGGTCATCAGCAAGTGGCGCGGCGGCTTGCCGGCACCGGGCTTCTTCGACTGTGCGGCTCGGCTCGGACGCTTCACCGGCGATGCAACGGGACCGGACGCAAGGGTATTTCATGCGGCCGAGCTCAACGCGGCGCTCGCCTTGTGTGATTAGCCCCCAACCTCAACTCGGCGAGACCTGAGCGGGGTCGATGCGGTCGCTGGAATAACCGGCGCCTGATCCGATGCGAAAATGTTTCATCGAGTACGTCGCACAGTACGCCTTCAGGTTGGCGCTTTCTGCGCCGCCAGCACCTTGACCACCACGGGGTCTTCCAGCATCCGCCGCTGGTGATCGGCCACCTTCGGAAAACGATGAATGTCGACCCCATCGCCTGGGAGCCATTGCGACAGCGTGAACAGATACATATCGCAGACACTGAAACCCTCGCCCAGCACCCAGGGCGTTTGCAGCATCTCACGCTCGATCAGCTCGAAGCAATCGCCCATCACCTGCGGCACTTTGGCTTTCATCGCTTCGATGGCCTGCGCGTCATCGGCCCAGCGGTTGCCGCGCGTGCGGTGGGCATGCGCGACATGCACCGTCGAGCACAGGTAGCTGTTGAATTCGTTGACGCGGGCGAGCAGAAACGGGTCATCGATCGGAGCCAGCTTCGCCTCGGGGAAGCTCTGGCTGATGAACTGCAGCAGCGCCGGCGTCTCGGTCAGCACGCCGCGCTCAGTCACCAGCGCGGGCACGCGCCCCTTGGGGTTGAGCCGCAGATAGTCTGGCGAGCGTTGCTCCTGCTGGCTGAAGTCAACCCGAACGACCTGGTACGCGGCGCCAGCGTATTCAAGCGCGAGGTGCGAGGCCAGGGCACAGGTGCCGTTTGCGTAGTAAAGGGTAAGCATGCTGCATGATAATACGCCTTCCATCGGCATCTACTCCCACCTGCGAGACCGCTAGATCGACTGATGCCGCTGCAGTTTAAGGAACTTCCTAGAAATTCAGATTTTCGGGATGAAGTGCAAGGCGCGTGTCGCATCGCCCTTTGGGCTCATGCGAGGGTCGCGCAGGAACCGGAAGGGTTTTTGGGGTCAGAGTCCAAATTCATCGTGCGGGTTTTTGGGGTCAGAGCCCAAATTCGCCGAGTCTACGGCTCGCCCTGAGGGCGCGGTGCGATGCACCGCAGCGAAATTGGTGTCTGACCCCAATAACCCCGATGCTCTGCATCGCAATGAAATTGGCGTCTGACCCCAATAACCCTCCGCGCAACGCGGCAATTCGCCAGAAAAATGAATTTATAGAAGTGCCCTTTAGCCGTTAACGGAAGAAACTTCTTCTGTAGCGAAGCCAGCCGGTAAAACAACTTCAAGCATTTCGATGTCTTCACTGTGGCCTAGCTCCCGGTGGCGAATGTTCGGTGGCTGATGGACGCATGAGCCGGCCTCCAGGCGCATGACACCCTGACCTTCGTATTCAAACTCGATCCAGCCTTTCAGGATGTAGATGAGCTGAAATTCGGTTTTGTGAAGGTGAGGTTGACTCGAGAACTCCTGTCCCGCCGCTGCCCGGATAACGTGTGCGTCAACCCGCCCATTTGTCGCTGTCTTGATGCCGAGATCTCGGTACTCATAGAACGACCGCAGCCCTCGCTCGAATGTGGCATCTTTGGCGTGTGAAGCTATGAAGCCTTGCGTGGTCATAAGGGTTCCTTTCAGTGTGGAAGTCAATTTTTAAAGTGCAGCAGCCCGTAACTGATCCTTCTTGCTAGGCCGCTTGCCTTTGATGCCACCTGTCCCTGCCGGATCAGCCGCATTCACAGGGGCAAGCTCCACAGGCTCAAACCCTGCCACCTGCTCACGCGCAACTTTGATGCCCTGGCGCTTTTCTATCAGCTTGAAATGCGCCTGTGTGGCGGCGCTGACAAAGCTGATGGCGATGCCTGCTTCGCCTGCTCTGGCGGTGCGACCTATGCGGTGGGTGTAGTTCTCAAGCGAGCGGGGCAGGTCGTAGTTGACGACGACGGGTAGGCGTGCAATGTCCAGGCCGCGCGCGGCTACGTCTGTGGCTACGACAACTTGCAGCGCCTTGGTTTTGAAGTCCATCAGCACCTGTTTGCGTTTGCCCTGACTGAGTTCGCCGTGAAAGGGCTCGGCCGCTATGTGTACCTTGCGCAGTTTGTCGGCAACAATTTCTGCGGCGTGTTTGGTGGCTACAAACACCAGCACGCGGCTCCACTTTTCGGTTTGAATCAAATGCCGCAGTAGCTGGGTGCGGCGGGGTGCGTCTACCTCTATGACGCGCTGGGCGATGTCTAACTTTGCCTCGGCCTCAAGTTGCACATTCACGCGCAACGGCTGGTGCAACAATCTAGCGGCTAGAGTCTCGATGGCGGGTGGGAAGGTGGCTGAGAAAAACAGGTTTTGCCGTTTGGCGGGCAGCACGCTAAGGATGCGATTCAGCTCTTCGCCAAAGCCCAAGTCCAGCAGGCGGTCGGCCTCATCTAACACCAGCATTTGCACGCCATCGAGCTTGAGGGCGTTGTGCGCCAACAGGTCAATCAGCCTGCCGGGTGTGGCCACCACGATATCGGCACCGCTGCGCAGGCTAAGCATTTGCGGGTTGATCGACACGCCGCCAAACACTACCGTCACTTTCGGCAACTGTGGAAGGTATTTGCCAAACGCGACGATGGCCTCACCTACCTGCGCGGCCAGCTCGCGCGTGGGCACCAGCACCAGGCCGCGCACGATGCGGGTTTTGGTGAGTGGTGCAGCCATCAGTAGTTGCAGCATGGGCAGCGCGAAGGCGGCGGTTTTGCCAGAACCGGTTTGCGCCGAGCCCACCACGTCGCGCCCTTGCAAGATGGCCGGGATGGCAGCCTGCTGGATGGCGGTGGGAGCTAGGTAGCCCTTGTCATTCAGCGCGCGCTGGAGAGCCGGCAAGATGGCGGGTGAAAAACCGAGGGCGCTAAATGACATGAAGGATTGAAGAGGTGAGGGCACTTCTATAAATTCATTTTTCGGGCGAATTGCCGCGTTGCGCGGTGCTCGAAGGGTTATTGGGGTCAGACGCCAATTTCATTGCGATGCAGAGCATCGCACCTGGAGGGCGTGCCAAAGGCACGATGAATTTGGACTCTGACCTCAATAACCCTCCTCCTCGGCATAGAAACAGACCGAGCGATGGTTGCCGCGCTGGATGATGTGCCACGGTATACCGGGAATGGAGAGGCGGGCGCGACGTGGCATGAGGAATTCTCAGTGACGGATCGGCTCCGTATTAGCAGGAAAACGTGGTCTATCCCCTATTATTTCCTGTTGTGAATACGAGCATCTGCACGAACAACTGGATTTTCATGTTGGTGTCAGGATTGACCGACGTAAACTCGATTCCGGCAAGCTGACTGTTTCCGTCCTGTTTTATTTTGACCACTTTTGCAAAGATATCGGTAGCCTGGAAGTCGATCAACGGCAGATCGAATTCCAGTTTTACATTATCGAGCGTTTCGAGCGGGTGGTCGAGTTCGATCATTACGCCGTGATAGCCGATGTCGCGGATGGTCGCGCTGATCGTTTGCGGCATCACGATCTTGTTCTGAATGAGTTTGAGGGAGCACGGGAGTTTGACTTCTATGCGATGGCTGCGGCGGATTTCCTTCCGCGGCACTTTGAGTTCCAGCGATGGGATCGCATATAGCTCGCGCAATCTGACCGGTTGCGACTTGCCTTTGACGAACACTTCCATCGGTTCACTGACGGTGACAAAATCACGACAGCAGCCAAATGTATTCTCACTGATCAAGACCTGTCCGCGCAGGCTGAAGGCTTCGATGCGCGAAACAAGATTGACCTCGTCACCGATCACCGTATATTCAGAATAAAAATCGGATCCAAACTTGCCCGCCATGACACTGCCGGTGTTGATGCCGATACCCATATACAGCTCCGGCAGGCCATCCTCTCGACCGCTGTTGTTGAGGTCGTCCATCGCCAGTTGCATCTTGATCGCGCAAGCCAGAGCCCGTTGCACGTCATCTGGCTGCTCGACCGGTACGCCGAACAATACCATGATGGAATCACCCATGTATTTGTCGATGATACCGTGATGACTGGCGACTATTTCGTTCATTCGTCCCAGGCAGCGATTGAGCATTGCTATCACCTCCCCGGCGGGAAGGGTGGCCGTGATGGATGTAAAACCCCTCAAGTCGGCGAGCAGGATGGTGACATTGCGCCGCACAAAGGAGTGTTCCGCACTTGTTGCGCTGTCGGCATCGTCAATACCGAGCGCGTGCTGAACGATGGATTCCATTTCCATTTCGGCGGCGTGTGTAAGCGACGCACCGGTTTCGCGCATGATTAATGCCTGCAGGCGACGTACCGCTTCTTTATGTGGATCGTCTTTCATGTCATGCGCCTCAATTTTGTTGGTCTAGACAGTCTAAGAACAGTGCGCTGCAAGCACGTAAAGGCGAGGTGATTGCCTGTTCTATCCATTGATATACCCACAAATATACCAACATATGCATGGTGCTTGAGGGGTATGGTGCGATTTTTACAGCAGTTTACGGACTTAATCGGATTTTCGCTTTCACGGGTTCGAGAATGTCTATGGCAATATC
>JBCKNC010000124.1:0-5180 GCA_038902915.1 Polaromonas sp. | reverse complement strand
AAGGCTGGGCGCCGCCGATCGGCTACGCCAACGGCATCGCGGTCGATGCCGGGCGCATCGTCTTCATCGCCGGCCAGGTGGGCTGGGATGCGCAGCAGGTGTTCGCGTCGGAAGAGATCGCCCCGCAGTTCGAGCAGGCGCTGGCCAATGTGCTGGCGGTGCTGGCGGTGGCGGGCGGCGCGCCGCAGCACATCTGCCGCATCACTGCCTACTGCTGCGACAAGCCGGGCTATCTGGCGGCTCGCGGCGAGCTCGGTGCGATCTGGCGCCGGCACATGGGCCAGCACTATCCGGCGATGAGCATGATCTTCGTCGCCGACCTGCTCGACCGCCCCGGCAAGATCGAGCTTGAGGCTACCGCGGTTCTGCCGACGCAGCCGCGCGCAACCTGACCCATCCCCGAACAAGGAAGCCACGATGAACTATGACGACATCCTCTACGAACCGCACCACAGCGGAATCGCCGGCATGGGCCGGTATGCGCTGAAGCTGTATGACGACACCGAGGAATCGCGCGAAGGCGTGAAAGCCTTCCAGGAAAAGCGCAAACCCGATTTCCGGCGCTGGGTGAAGTAGCATGCTGCAGATCATCATCCAGGGCCGTGGCGGCCAAGGCGCACAGACCGCGGGTGCTCTGCTCGCGATGGCCTATTTCGCCGAAGGGCGCCAGGTGCAGGCCTTCGCCAGCTACGGCGGCGCGCGGCGCGGCACGCCGGTGAGTTCCTTCATCCGCATCGACGACCGGCCGGTGCGCCTGCGCTGCGACATCGAGCAGGCCGACGCCATCCTGTGCTTCGACGCCAGCCTGCTCGAAGGTCGGCTGCTCGCGGCGGCGCACAGCGACACGCTGATCGTGGTGAACTCGGCGCGCACGGCCGAACAGTTCCGGCAGTCGCTGCCCCGCTACCGGGTGATCCCGGTCGATGGCCTGGCGATCTCACGCCGCAGCGGTCTGGGCCGCATCGTCAACTCAGCGCTGCTCGGCGCTCTGGCGCGCGCCATCGGCGACCCACCGCTCGCGGTGCTCAAGCAACTGCTGCGCGAGCAGTTGCCCACGCTGCAGGCCGAGAACGTTGCCGCCTGCGCCGAGGGCTACCAGGCGGTCGAAACGCAACTGCGCAGGGGCCCCGCATGAACGCGCCACCGCTCCCCCCGACCATCTGGACTATCGGCAGCACCGAGGTGTTCAAGACCGGCACCTGGCGTGCCGCGCTGCCGCACTACATCCACGCGCCAGCTCCCTGCCACCAGGCCTGCCCGGTCAACGGCGACATCGCGCAATGGATAGCCCTGGCGCGCTCGCGCGACTTTCGCGCCGCGTGGGAGGTGCTGACGCGCCACAACCCGTTCCCGGCCGTGGCCGGACGCATCTGCCACCACCCCTGCGAGGCGGTCTGCAACCGCGGCGGCTTCGACGAGCCGCTGGCGATCTGCAAGCTCGAACGCATGGTCGGCGACATGGCGCTCGATGCGGGCTGGACCTTCGCGGTTCCCGCGGCGCAGCGCGCGCAGCA
The DNA here is from genome assembly GCA_038902915.1 of Polaromonas sp. GTDB lineage: Bacteria > Pseudomonadota > Gammaproteobacteria > Burkholderiales > Burkholderiaceae_C > Polaromonas. Next base: position 3,666 of record JBCKNC010000124.1, on the reverse strand, counting down.
TGTGGCCATCGTCGGTGGCGGCCCCTCTGGGCTGTCGGCGGCGTTCCAGCTTCGCCGCCGCGGCTGGCGCGTCACCCTGTACGAGTCGCAGCCCGAGCTCGGCGGCCTGATGCGCTATGGCATCCCGCCGTACCGGCTGGCGCGCTCGGTGCTCGATGGAGAGATCGCACGCATCGTCGCGCTCGGCGTCGAGCTGCGCTGCGGCCAGGCGTTGGCCACGGCCGAAGACTTCGAGCGGTTGCACAGAACGCACGACGCCGTCTATCTTGCCCTGGGCGCGCGCCGCCAGAAGCGCCTGCCGCAGTTGCCCGCGCAGGCGCCGTGGCTGATGGACGGTGCCGAGTACCTGGCGCGGGCCAACGCCGGCACACCGCCGGCGCTGGGCCGGCGCCTGGTGGTGGTGGGCGGTGGCAGCGCGGCGCTTGATGTCGCGCGCAGCGCGCGGCGCGCCGGGCACGCGGTGACGATCGTCGCGCTCGAAAGCGCCGAGCAGATGCCGGCGCAGCGCGAAGAGCTGGCCGAAGCGCTGGAAGAAGGCATCACGCTAATCGATGGCGCGCTGCTCACCTCGGCCACACCGCAGGATGGCGACGGCCTCACGCTGGCCTGCGTGCGCGTGCGCTTCGAGCCCGGCGCGGTGCGCGACAATTTCACGCTGACGCCGGTGGCCGGCAGCGAGTTCACGCTCGCGGCGGATGCGATCGTGCCTTCGATCGGCCAGGACCCGGAGCTTGCGCCACTGGCGTCGCGCTTCGCCCGCGACGGCGCGCTGTTGCAGGTCAACACGCATCAGGCCACCAGCGCCGAGCGCGTCTGGGCCGGTGGCGACGTGGCCAGCATGGCGCGCTTCGTCACCGAGGCGATCGGCATGGGCAAGCGCGCCGCGCTCGATATCGACCGCGCGCTGCGTGGCAGTGCGGCCGAGGCCGACGCACAGGCCGAGCCGGTGGTGGGCCTGGGCAATATCGCCACCTTTTACTACCCGCCGCAGCCCCGCGCGCCCGAGGTGCGCCGGCCCGTCGCCGAGCGGCTGGCCAGCAGTGTTGAGGTGCAGCTCGGGCTCGAATTCGAACCGGCGCTGGCCGAGACCGAACGCTGCTTTTCCTGCGGCACGTGCATCCACTGCGACAACTGCTTCCACTACTGCCCCGATCTGGCGATCACGCGGGTGAATGGCGAGGCGGGGGGCGGCTATGCGGTGCTAACCGACTACTGCAAGGGCTGCGGCATTTGCGTCAAGGAATGCCCGACCGGTTCGATGACGATGCGCGAGGAGTTGCGATGAGCGCCGCCGGGCCGCTCCCAAGGCGCTCGCTCCCCCTCGGGGGGGATCGGTGCAAAGCACCGCAGGGGGCTTCAGTGAATCGCCAGACATCCATGCTGCTGAGCGGCAATCACGCCGTCGCCTGGGCCGCGCGCCTGGCCCGGCCGCAGGTCGTGCCCTTGTACCCGATCACGCCGCAGACGCCGATCCTAGAGAAGATCATCGAGTTCCATGCCCGCGGCGAGTTCGAAGCCGAGATCCTGACGCCCGAATCCGAACACTCGGTGCTTTCGGCCTGCATTCCGGCCTCGCTGGCGGGCGCGCGGGTGTTCACGGCCACCGCGTCGCAGGGTCTGCTGCTGATGCACGAGTTGCTGCATTACGCCAGCGGCGCGCGGGCACCGATCGTGATGGTCAACGTCAACCGCACAGTGGCCTCGCCCTGGGCCTTCTGGCCGGACCAGACCGACAGCCTGGCCCAGCGCGATACCGGCTGGATCCAGTTCTACACCGAGAGCGCGCAGGAGTCGCTGGACACCGTGATCCAGGCCTTCCGAGTGGCCGAGCAGGTGCAACTGCCCGTGATGGTCAACCACGACGCGTTCTACGTCTCGCATGCGCTGGAGCCGGTGCAGGTGCCGGCGCAGGAGCTGGTGGATAGCTACCTGCCGCGCTATGCGCCCGAGCACCGGCTCGACACGGCGCTCGGCTCGTCGTGGGGCAATGTGGTGACGCAGGACATGTTCTTCCGCCACCGCCAGTTGGTGGAAGAAGCGATGGCGCGCACGCTGAGCGTCGCACTGGAGGCCGACCGCGAATGGAGCGAACTCACCGGCCGCAGTCATGGCCTGGTCGAGCGTTACCGCTGCGACGGCGCACGCACCGTCGTCGTCACAATGGGCAGCATGTGCGGCACCGCGCGCGAAGCGGTGGATGCGCTGCGCGACGCCGGCCATGCGGTCGGGCTGCTCAAGCTGCGGCTGTTCCGTCCGCTGCCGGTGCAGGCGCTACGCCTCGCGCTGGCCGGTGTGCCCGACGTGGTGGTGCTTGACCGCAACCACTCGCCGGGCCTGGGCGGCGTGCTGCACCAGGAGCTGCGTGGCGCGCTGTACGGCTTGGCCGACGCGCCGCGCGTGCATGGCTTCCTGGCCGGCGTGGGCGGTGTCAACGTGTCACCCGAGAAGATCGCCGAGCTCGTGCACAGCGCCGTCGCGAACCCGGCGCAAGTCGAATCGGTCTGGGCCAGGTGAACACCATGCAAGCACTGCAACTGCAAGAAACCCCCATGCTGTGCTCCGGGCACGCCGCCTGCCCGGGCTGTGTCGAGGCGCTGTCGGTGCGGCATGTACTCGCCGCCATGGGGCCCGACACGATGGCGGTGATCCCGCCCTCGTGCATGGCCATCATCGCCGGGCCGCAGCCCTTCAGCTCATTGCGCATTCCCGTGTACCAGCCGACGCTGGAGGCCAGCGCCGCCGCGGCATCGGGCCTGCGCCGCGCGCTCGATTCGCAGGGCAAGCGCGACACGCAGGTCATCGTGCTGGCCGGCGACGGCGGCACCTACGACATCGGCTTCCAGTGCCTGTCGTCGGCGGCTGAGCGCAACGAGAACATCCTCTACTTCTGCCTCGACAACGAGGGTTACATGAACACCGGCGCGCAGAAGTCCTCGTCGACGCCGCACTTTGCTACGACCGGCTCCACCCCTGAGGGCAAGTCAACCCGCAAGAAAAACCTGACCGAGATCATGGCAGCGCACCAGGTGCCCTACGCGGCCACCGCCAGCGTCGGCTTCCTGCCCGACCTGGTACGCAAGGTCGAGAAGGCCAAGGCCATGCGCGGCATGCGCATCGTCACGCTGCTGGTGCCGTGTCTCGATGGCTGGGGGCTGGCCGACGACGGCGGCCTCGCGGCCGCGCGCTACGCGGTCGAGTGCGGCGCATTTCCGCTCTACGAGGTGGAGGACGGGCGACACTACACGCTCAACCACACCTGCCGCACACGCCCGGTCAGCGACTACCTGGCACTGCAGCGGCGCTACCGGCACCTCGAACCGGCCGGGATCGCCGCGTTGCAGGCCGAGGTCGACGAAGGCTGGAACCGCCTCGCGCGCCAGGTCGAAATGAGCACGCGCACGCAGTCGGTGTGAACAGGCGGAGCGTCAGAGCGCCAGATCGTGGTGCAACTCATCGGCAGCGTCACCACCGAGCAAGGACTGCGAGTGCGCGCCGCGCTCGATGAGAACGTCTACGACGCGGGCATCAAGGTGACCGACGAAGAGCTTGCCGCCGTCGCGATCGAGCGTGATGAGTTCCATGGCGAATGGAATTACCGCATCCGCCCGCGGGCTCATCCGAAGAGCTAACTGTCCAAGTTATTTTTGCTAGCATCCTTAGCGCAGC
>JBCKNC010000123.1:0-5192 GCA_038902915.1 Polaromonas sp. | reverse complement strand
GTGTCTGCCGTTGTTCTGGCGTCGGCCTTCGCCGGGCTGGCTTTCGCCGCCTCGACCCAGGCACCCGCGTCGTCTGCCGCGCGGCCCGTCTCGGGCACCGTCGTCCACTTGTTCACGACTGCGATGATCCACTCCAAGGAGCCTACCGCGTCGGGCATGCTCCAGAGGAGTACCGACATCGTGGAACTGGACGGCGACCTGAAGGGGCGCGTCCTGTACCACCCAACGTCGGTCTTCAACTTTTCCAAAGGCACCTTGGTGAACACAGGGCACCAGGTTTTCTCGGGAACGGTTCTCGGATCGGCTCCCGTCCTGCTCCGCGATTCCACCTTCCGGTTCGAGGTGAATCTGAAGACGGGGGAGGTACACGGCTCGGTTCATCTCTCTGAAGTCATCGCCGGGCCACAAATCCGGTGTGATATGGTCGTCACGGGAACCGGGGTCAAAACGCCCGAAGGCAATAGCCTTGCTCAGTACCACGGCACGTGCACGTTCAAGTAGCAGGTCGATGACGCAACGGAGACGCCACGCTTATTCCGAGTCGAGGATAGGAGTTTCGGCTCGTCCGCTGAATTCCAGGCTGCGCTAACTCAAGTCATTTTGGGAATGGCACACCTGCAAATGAACCTTGTGTACCGTTTCGATGAAAACGGGCCTGCGCTGCGGGCGATGGTGAAGACCATCAAGGCTCAAGGCTTGAAGGTTCGAATCATCACCCGTGAAGTTCGGCATGTTGCCGAGCTCAGGGGCATTGCCGACTACGTCTCCATATCGCTGGACGTGGGGACGGGTATAAGCAGCTATAAAATCTATAGCGACAACTAGACAGGCCGGGGCAGCGACGAAGCCGGCACCGGCCGCGGCCGGCCGAAATCATCAATCGCCACATAGGTCAGGCTGGCCTCGGTCACCTTGACGTACTTGCCCTGGCTGCGCAGGCGCTCGGCATAGACTTCGACCTGCACCGTGATGGACGTGGTGCCGATGCGCGTCACCGATGCAAAAAATGACAGCAGGTCGCCGACACGCACCGGCTGCTTGAAGATGAACTGGTTCACCGCCACGGTTGCCATGCGGCCATCAACATAGCGTGCAGGCAAAACCGCACCGGCCAGATCGACCTGGGACATCACCCAGCCGCCAAAGATGTCGCCGTTGGCGTTGCAGTCCGCCGGCATCGGGATCACCTTGAGCACCAGTTCCTTGTCGAGGGGCAGTTTGACGCTCAGGGGGTCAGCAGGAAGGCCGGTTTCGGTAGACATAGGCACAATCGGTATTGGAAAATTAAAGGGCACTGCTATAAATTCATTTTTCGGGCGAATTGCCGCGTTGCTCGGTGCTCGCAATCCTCATGTACCTTAAGTACATTGCGGTTGCTGCGCGCCGTACGCCTTGCACTTCATCCCGAAAATCTGAATTTCTAGAAGTGCCCTAAAACAAAGGACAATTGTCTCCGATGCGCTCCTTTGCTCCTGCCCCCGCCGCCGAATCGCCGCCCGCCCCGGGCTCGCCCCCCCAACCCGAACTGAACCGCTCTGACTGGGCCACGCTGCAGCGCCTGTTTCCCTACCTCTGGGACTACAAATGGCGCGTTCTTGCGGCCCTGGCTTTCATGGTGGGCGCCAAACTCGCCAACGTCAGCGTGCCGCTGCTGCTGAAAGATCTCGTTGATACCATGAACTTCAAGCCGGGCGACGTGCAGGCGGTGCTGATCGTGCCGGTTGCCCTGCTGATTGGCTATGGGCTGCTCAGGCTCTCGACCTCGCTGTTCACCGAGCTGCGCGAGCTGGTGTTTGCCAAGGCCACCGAGGGCGCGGCGCGCCGCATCTCGCTCGAAGTGTTCCGGCATCTGCACGCACTGAGCCTGCGTTTTCACCTGGAGCGCCAGACCGGCGGCATGACGCGCGACATCGAGCGCGGCACCCGTGGCGTGCATTCGCTGATCTCCTACTCGCTGTACAGCATCATTCCGACGCTGATTGAAGTCACGCTGGTGCTCACGCTGCTGGCCGTCAAGTTTGACGTCTGGTTTGCCGGCATCACCCTCATTGCGCTGGCGTTCTACATCACCTTCACGGTGACGGTGACCGAATGGCGCACCAAGTTCCGCAAGGAAATGAACGAGCTGGACTCCTCGGCCCACAACCGCGCGATCGACTCGCTGCTTAACTACGAAACCGTCAAGTACTTCAACAACGAAGAATTCGAGGCGCAACGCTACGACGAAAACCTGATTCGTTACCGCCGCGCCGCCATCAAGAGCCAGACCACGTTGAGCCTGCTCAACACCGGTCAGCAACTGATCATTGCCATCGGCCTGGTGGCCATGCTCTGGCGCGCCACGCAAGGCGTGGTCGATGGCCGCATGACGCTGGGCGACCTGGTCATGGTCAACGCCTTCATGATTCAGCTCTACATTCCGATGGGTTTTCTGGGGGTGCTCTACCGCGAGATCAAGCAAAGCCTGACCGATCTGGCCAAGATGTTCAACCTGATGGAAAGAGAGCGCGAGGTCGCCGACCAGCCCGGCGCGTCGGCGCTCAGGCTGCAGGCCTCGCCGGCGGTGCGCTTTGAAAACGTCAGTTTTGCCTACGAGCCGTCGCGTCCCATCCTGCACAACATCAGCTTCGAGATACCACCGGGCAAGACAGTGGCGGTGGTCGGCTCGTCCGGCGCCGGCAAATCGACCCTGGCGCGCCTGCTGTTCCGTTTCTACGACGTGCAGCAAGGCCGCATCACGATTGCCGGCCAGGACATCAAGGCAGTGACCCAGGCCAGCGTGCGGCAAGCCATAGGCATCGTGCCGCAGGACACGGTGCTGTTCAACGACACGGTGGAATACAACATTGCCTATGGCAAACCCGGCGCCAGTCGTGCCGAGGTCGAAGAGGCGGCGCGCGCCGCCCGCATCCATGACTTCATCAGCTCGACCCCCGCGGGTTACGGCACCATGGTCGGCGAGCGCGGCCTGAAACTCTCGGGCGGCGAGAAGCAGCGCGTGGCGATTGCCCGCACCTTGCTGAAAAACCCGCCCATCATGATTTTTGACGAAGCCACCTCGGCGCTCGACTCGGCCAATGAACGCGCGATTCAGGCCGAACTCAGAAGCATTGCCGAAAACAAGACCACGCTGGTGGTTGCGCACCGCCTGTCCACCGTGGTCGACGCGTATGAAATTCTGGTGCTGGAGGCGGGGCGGATCATCGAGCGCGGCAGCCACACCGCCCTGCTGGCCGCCCAGGGCCGCTACGCCGACATGTGGGCACTGCAGCAGCAGGCCAGTGATGGCCAATGAACCGGAGTCCGATCTGATGAAAGCTGCGTGGTACGAAAAAAATGGCGAGGCCCGCGAGGTCCTGACTGTCGGCGATATCCCGCCCCCGGTATGTGCTGCGGGTGAAGTCCGGGTCAAGGTCAGCGTCTCGGGCGTGAATCCGTCGGATGTGAAATCACGCCGCAACCGCCCGCTCGGCGCCGAACGGATCATTCCCCACAGCGATGGCGCGGGCATGATCGATGCGGTCGGAGAAGGCGTATCGCCCGAGCGCATTGGACGGCGGGTCTGGCTTTGGAACGGTCAATGGCAGCGTCCCATGGGCACCGCTGCTCAGTACATCGTGTTGCCTGAAGCGCAGGCGGTGCCACTGCCGGACAACTGCGGGTTTGACACCGGTGCCTGTCTCGGCATCCCCGCACTGACCGCGTTTCACGCGGTGCATCTGCTTGGCGACATCGCTGGCAAAAAGGTATTGGTCATCGGCGCATCGTCGGCCGTCGGCCACTACGCCGCGCAGATGGCCGTGATCGGCGGCGCCCATGTGATCGGGACGGTCGGATCGTCGGAAAAAGCGATGCATGCCCGAACCGCTGGCGTGGAAGAAACCATCAATTACAAAGAGGAGTCCGTCGGGGACAGGGTCAGGCAATGGACGGGGGGACGAGGTGTCGATGCCATTATCGACATGGATTTCTCGACGACGGCCAAACTGCTCGCTGCCGGTGCGGTGAGCGCCCACGGCACGCTGGTGAGCTATGGCTCGAATGCCATGGAAGACACCCCGATTCCGTTTCGCACCCTGCTGTTCAGCTCGATTTGCCTGCGTTTCTTTTTGGTCTATGACCTCACGCCAGCAGACCGGCGGATAGCGCTGGACGGTTTGACCGGGTTGCTGGCAAGCGGCCGCTTAATCCACACCATCGGAAGCCGTTTCAGCCTGGATGATATTGCTGCGGCGCACGAGGCGGTCGAGGGCGGCAAGGTGTTGGGCAATGTCGTGGTCGACTTGCTTTAAGCAAGGCGGGTCCCACGCCATGGTAGCCATGCATATCTCAAGCGACTGTTTCCGAGCGCCGTCCGGGCCGACAAGGTGTTGCGGGATGAGGCCATCCGCAAGGCATGCTTGGAATTGGGTTACACCATGGCCGCCACGGCCCGCGCGGCGGGAATACACTATTCGACGGTCAGCAAGATCATCAAGGGCGAGCGGTGAAAAGTGTGATGTCAAGATACCCCGAAGATCAGCGTACCGTTTGGTGAATGTTCGGTGGTTGTTGAAGCTCCCGCCGGGGCAGGGCTGCGCTATTTGGCAGGGGGAGTTTTTGGGGTCAGAGCCCAAATTCGACTAGCCTACGGCTCGCCCGGAGGGCGCGGTGCGATGCACCGCAGCGAAATTGGTGTCTGACCCCCAATAACTCCCCAATGGGGCAAAAACTCTTGGCGAGTCAGCCTGCCGTCTAAGGGTAAACACGTTTTCTGAGGACGCGATACGGTGAGATACTTGGGCTCATGCGGTTGAATTTCCTATCCCTATCCCTAAAATGAGGAGACACAGATGACACAGATGACGAGTTCAGTAACCCGCTTGGTCCGCGCGCTCGCGCTCTCGACCACGCTTTTCGGTGCAAGCTTTGCCGCGCTCGCGCAGCAGACCGTCAACATCACCATGGCTTCCAGCCACCCCACGACCTTCCTGCCGGTGGGTGTGATGGCCGGCTTCTTCAAGAACGAGGTCGACCGGTTGCTGCGCGAAGGGGGCAACCACCATCGGATCGCTTGGAAGGAAGCGTACGGCGGCACGCTCTTCAAGCTCCAGGACACGATGGAGGCGATCCGCGACAACATCGCCGACGTCGGGTTCGTAGGCTCGCTGTGGGAGGGCGACACGATGCCGCTCTCCAACATCAGCTACATG
>JBCKNC010000122.1:0-5327 GCA_038902915.1 Polaromonas sp. | reverse complement strand
GGTGCTTCGCGTGATCTCCACCGATCCGGGATCGGTGTGCGATATGGCCGCCTTTGCCGAGCAGACCGGCAACGCGCTACTGGAACAAGGTACTGAAGGCGGCAAGCACGTCTTCTATCTCAAAAAAGCCTGAACTCCATCATCAACTGACACCACCGGAGCACACACATGACAACCAAAAAAATGGGCATCATCGCCACCAAGGGCACGCTAGACATGGCGTATCCACCTTTCATTCTGGCCTCCACCGCCGCAGCGATGGGCTGGGAAGTCCAGATCTTCTTTACTTTCTACGGCCTGCAATTGCTACGCAAGAGCCTGGATGGCATCAAGATCAGCCCGTTGGCGAATCCGGCCATGCCGATGCCGGTGCCCATGCCCGTGATGGTGCAGATGCTGCCTGGCATGGAATCGATGGCCACGATGATGATGAAAAACAAGATGAAGTCCAAGGGCGTGGCATCGCTACAGGAGTTGCGTGACCTCTGTCTGGAGGCAGATGTTAAGTTTGTCGCCTGCCAGATGACCGTGGATCTGTTCGAGTTCAAGACCAGCGAATTCATTGATGGCCTCGAGTACGGCGGCGCCGCCACCTTCATGAAGTTTGCCGGCGAATCCGACGTCTGCCTGTTCATCTGAGCTTGACCATGAGCGAAGCAATCAGTCCAGCCACCCTGGTCGTATGGGGTGGCTTTGTGCTGGCCTTTATTTTTGGCGCAGTCGCCAACAAAACCAACTTCTGCACCATGGGCGCCATCTCGGATGTGGTCAACATGGAGCACTGGGGCCGTGCCCGCATGTGGCTGCTGGCCATTGTTGTCGCCATGATTGGTGCCAACCTGCTGCAATACTTCGGACTGATTGATCTGTCCAAATCCATTTATCAGCGCCCAACGCTGCCCTGGCTGTCCCTGCTGCTGGGGGGCTTGCTGTTCGGCGTAGGCATGACGATCGCGGCGGGCTGCGCCAACAAGAACCTAATGCGCCTGGGCGGGGGCAGTGTACGCTCGCTGGTGGTGCTGGTGTTTCTGGCGATCTCGGCTTACATGACGCTCAAGGGACTGTTCGGCCAGTGGCGCGTCAGCTATCTGGATCCAGTAGCCATCGATTTATCCGCATGGGGCCTGTCTGCCCAGGGTCTGCCGCAAGTTCTGGCCAAACTGACCGGCCTGCCAGAAAAAACTGTCCTGCTCGCCACCCTAGCTGTTGTGGGTTTAAGTCTGCTGGTGTTCATCTTCAAGGACAAACGCTTTCGCAGCAATCTGTCGCACGTGATCGGCGCGACTGTGCTCGGCTTGCTGGTCGTCGCGGCCTGGTACCTGACGGGCAACCTCGGCTATGGCGAAAACGATACGCTGGAAACCGTGTATTTCGCCACCAACACCCGCACGCTGGAGTCCTTGAGTTTTGTGGCGCCCATGGCCTTCAGCCTGGAATTGTTGATGCTGTGGACCGACAAGTCCCTGCTGGTCAGCTTCGGTATTGCCAGTGCAGCCGGGGTCGTGCTGGGCTCCTTTGCCTATGCCATCAGCACACGGCAGTTTCGCTGGGAGGGCTTCGCCTCGCTGGAGGATCTACGCACCCAGTTGATCGGCGCGGTACTCATGGGTTTCGGCGGTGTCTTGTCGATGGGCTGCACGGTTGGCCAGGGCTTGACCGGCGTATCCACCCTGGCGCTGGGTTCGTTCATCGCGCTGACAGGCATCATCGGCGGTGCGGTGGCTACGATGAAGTGGCAACAGCGCTGAAGTCACGCCACGGCGCTTGCGCTAGAGTGGCGGCCTTTCCTCATTATTTAAGTGGCCATACCCATGAGCAACGAAGCGTTAAGAAAAGAACAGCGTATCCTGCGCGCCATGCGCCATACACTGGCGAGTGTGGTCAAAGATGTCACACCGACGGGCGGCTATCCCAGCCCCTTATCGGATGACACGATTGAGGGCATCAAGGAATGCTTCACGCTAATATCAAGCCGCGAGCGGGAGTTGGCTGAAGAGTTGGGCATGAACACGTCCAAACCGTACTACGTGGATGAAGTGCAGACCTCGAAGGTATTGAATTTCGTTAAACTGAAATCGTAGGAAATGGGGGTCAGACACCAATTTCGCTGCGGCGCATCGCGCCGACCCTGCGGGCGAGCCGAAGGCTCGGCGAATTTGGGCTCTGACCCCCATTTCCTACAAAATCGCGCCCTCACCGATTTCCACCAGCCGCATTTCCGCCTCTCCCGCACGCCGTGCTTCGATCATTTTGTTCCCCGTCGCGCGCCAATGCTCGCGCCCGCGTGCGACGGCGGCTTTCAGCGGCGCAAGATTGCCGCTCTCAACCCAGGCCTGATAAGCTCTGGTCGCCAAGGGAAACAATTTTTTACGCATGCCTTCGAAGTTGGCGAAATAGAAATGCAGCGAGGGTTGCGCATCGCGTTCAATCAACGTGGGCAGGGTCGATAGGCAATCCGCCAAATTGTCGCGCACCGAGCGCGCATACAGCTCGGGACGGCGGTGGCTACAGGTCATGAGCATCTCGCCCCATGCTTGGTCGCCGTATTCGCGCCCGGCTAAACCCTCGCCGAGCTCGTGCAAAATCATGGCTTCGGCTTCGGCATCGGTCATGCGCGTCAGCGATTGATCCGGCGCGCGCTCAAAGTCGTAGCAGGCGAGCGCGCGTCCCAATGTGTTTTCGCGCTGCTGCATATTCCACTCTTCGACTTTGCTCCAAAGGAAACTTTTTACCGCTTCACGTCGAATGTAGATGGTATTGCCTTGCAAGGCGGCCGGCGGCGCAATCAAGTCACGCGCATATTCGCAGTCGACTTCCAAAACTTGGAATCCATCGCGCTGCTCGGCACGATGCAAGCGACCGAGAAAGAAATGCGGTCGATGAAAACGGCCATAGCCCGCGCTATACACGTAACCTTGCGCGATCAATTCTCGATTGACGGTTTCGGCTTCAAACGTGTCGCACGCGCCGCTGGACAGCGGCATGGGGCGGTAAGGCTGATCTTCGAGGGTGTTCCACAATTGCTCGCGCTCGATCAGCCAATTGCCCAGATCATCCTTGGGCAAATTGACGCTATAGGGGATATCGTATTCCCAGCGGTAGTACTGGCGCATCTCCAACAAAAAGATGCACATAGTCATGTCTTGCGCATGACGTGCGTCGGTTATGTGGCAATTGGTTTGAACCGCATCCACGAGTTCATGGAAATTTTGCATCGACTGCCTCGCTGTTCTGATAGGTTAGGGATCGACGATGAAACGATCTGAAAGCTATGCCTTGGGAGCCGGCGCGCGGCGTCGCGGCTGCCAGGCCACGATATCGGAGACGATTTTCCCCCAAGGCAAGTCCAGCAGGCTGGCATCGTTGGCCTTGGCCTTTTGCACCATGGTATGAACGTCCATCGTGGGCGCTGCAAGTGCGGCTTGCAGACCGCGCAGGCCACCACACTGCAACCGCATCACTTTGGCATGGACGATGGGAGCGCCCGCACGGGGCAGACGCAATGCGAACCTGGCCCGCTCATTAAACAGCTTGTTCAGGGTCGTGCAATTGATACGCGCCACTTCAAGGGAACAGGCCACCATTTCACGCTCGGCCAGCGCATGCGGCCTGGCCAATTCGCATTGTGCGCAGCCAACCAGAATGGCCCGCTCAAACACGCAAGGTAAAAGATTGATCGCCTGGCGAGAAGCGTGATAGCGAAGCTCATCCATGCCGCAGGTCTCAGTCGTCGCCCTTCGGTGGGGCCGTACGTACCTCACATAGCAGCTCTTCGGCCTGCAGCTCGTTGTCCGCAAACATGACTTTTATCTTGTTCCGCGCACCTGCGGGCTGCGTGGCACGCAGTGCCTTGGCCTCGGCTGACGCCTCTTGGTAGCTTGCAAACTCGGCCAGTTTGTCGAGCTGTGTGAAGGGTTTGATCAGGTAGATGTAGTAGGGCATGGTGTGTGGATTGCGTTCGTTTTGGTGGCGATTTCAGAGGTAGGGCACTTCTAGAAATTCAGATTTTCAGGATAAAGTGCAAGGCGCGTGTCGCATCGCCCTTTGGGCTCATGCGAGGGTCGCGGAGCAACCGGAATGAGGGTTTTTGGGGTCAGAGTCCAAATTCATCGTGCCCTTGGCACACCCTTCGGGTGCGATGCTTTGCATCGTAATGAAATTGGCGTCTGACCCCAATAACCCTCCGCGCAACGCAGCAATTTGCCTGAAAAATGAATTTATAGAGGTGCCCTGTAGTGTTTGGAGGCGCGGCGGCGCCCCGGTAGGGCCTTCTGGATGATGACGCCGCGCACGGCGCTCAGGTCGGCCAGCGGGGCATCGGCAAAGGTCGGATTCAGCGGGTGCAGCACCCAGTGCGGGCCGTCCTGCAGCAGTTGCCGAAAGGTCCACTCGTCGTGATGCGAGGCCAGCACGTAAGAGCCGTGCGTGGCCAGGCCCGCGGGCTCAATGATGATGATCTCGCCCTCCAGAAACTCAGGCGCCATGCTGTGGCCCAGCACCATCAGCGCAAAGGACTCGCCACCACCACAGTCTGGCACATCTGCCGCCAGGGTTGACGCATCGGCGTAGGTGGCGCCGGGCGGTGTCGATGAATCCAGGGTTGGGAGCATGTCAAAGCACCTCGGAGAAGATCTGGGCCGCCGCCACGCCCGAGGCGCGCAGTTCGTCATGCAGTGTGCTGATGAATTCCGGTGGCCCGACCAGGTAGAAATCACAGTCGATGTCAAACAGGTCGGCGCGCATGGCCTGGGCGATCTGCCGGGCGCCGACCGTGACATCCGCATGCGACACCAGCTCGTATTCAAACTGGTCCAGCGCCGCGGACCAGGCGCGGCACTGGTTGCTGTAGAAATGCCCATCCCTGTGCGTTGCCAGCCAGAACAGCGAAAGTGATGGCGCCGCATCCAGCGACAAGGCATGTTCGATCAGGCTCTTGATCGGGGCAAACCCGCCGTCGCAGGCGGCAAATACCAGCGGGCGGTGGCCGTCGGTCAAGACGAACTCACCGGTTGGCCCCAGCACGGTCACCGCCGCGCCAGGTTTGATATCACCCGCAAACAGGTGCCGCGCCAGCGGGTCGGACTCATCCCGGGAAATGAAAAACAGCAGGTTCCGGTCGTCACAAGGGCAACTGGCCACCGGGTAGGTGGTGTGTGCATCACCCTGGCCCGGCGTCGTCCAGCCCAGCGACACCGACTGCCCGGCCAAAAAGCGCAGGCGGTGCGTGCGCGGTGTCTGCAAATGCAGCAGTTGCGTGTCCGGCGCCAGCACGGTCACGGCACGCACCTGGGCCACGATGTGCTGCTCGGGAATGTCCTGCGGGCCAC
>JBCKNC010000121.1:0-5458 GCA_038902915.1 Polaromonas sp. | reverse complement strand
ACGCGCCCGCAACGGCCCACTCGGGTACGTCCAACTGCGGTTTCTAGGTTAAACTACTCGCCTGGGGCTGCATTGGTTTCGACGTGGGTTCGGACGCGGTGTGGTGCATGTCGAGCTGAGTGTGCTCGTAAAACTGATTCAAAAAAACTAACTGCAAACGACGAACGTTTCGCACTCGCTGCTTAATTGCCAGTGAGCTTTACAACAGCAGGCCGATGGGCTGGGCAAGGGGTTCTTAGCGCAAGTTAAGGGTTCCAGGCTGTAAAGATAATTTCATCGGCTGGCCTCGGGCTGGGTACCTTAACCCGGGGCAAGAAAATAGGGTGCTGGCGGCCTAGGTAGCGTGCGACTGCGCGACACAGGTGGCGAGACTTAAATCAGACCGCTAAACATGTAGATCTGCCCGAAAAAGGCTTGCGGACGGGGGTTCAAATCCCCCCAGCTCCACCATACCGCATGACAAAGGCCGCTAAGGACATACACTTAGCGGCTTTTTTCATTGGTAAATCAATGACTTACAGTGCTGCTCATCTCACTCGACGTAAATATTCGGTGAACCCGTAGAGGCTACCGGCACAGCACAGCGGCAAAGTTCTTTCGAAGCGGATACATCCAGATATCTTTGACCGGAATAAGTTGCTGGTGGCTCTTTGATTTCTTGCCGCGCCCGGTGGTCTGGCCAATGTTAATCCAGTTGGCGGCCTTGTAGCAGGTGCCACGGTGACGCTGGGTTTCAACGCAGGTCTCCAGTAGTGCTGGCCAATAGCCGTAGCGGTGCAGCCAATCGCGGGGGAGTTGACGCGCACACAGCGCCAAGATCTTGGATGCCAGACCCTTGCTGTGGATCCAGGACAGGATCAGGCAAGCGCGCGTTGTTGACCACCAGTTGCAGATTTTTTTTTGCGCTCGTGCTCTTGCCATCCGATGAAACGCTCCCGCTCCTTGAGCTTCCAGGCGCTGGCACCAAAGCTGATGCATGCCACCAACTTCTCGCCGGCGTAGACGTTGTAGCGCATCTGCGCGCCTGACATCGGGGTGTAGCCCAAGTAGTTGAATAGCGTGCAACGTACTCGTTCCACAGGCGCGAGCTTGCAGTTCCCTTGACTGCGCGTATCGTTATCGCCGCGAGCTCATGCACCGGCGCCGTGACCGATGACTGTGGCTCGCTCGCTGCAGTGGGTGCAAAGTGAGGGCGCCGCCTGAGCACACCGAGCTGCGAGGGTGGCAAGGTAATCAATCCATCGACTTGCATGCGGGCCAGCGCCACGCGGCACGTCATGTCCTTGAGTTCCCCGTTGGGTTTGATCCAACTCCACAGTTCACACAACTTACGCGACAGGGACGTGCGCCTGAGGGTGGGGTCTTGCTCTATCAGGTTGCGGATGCCCTGGATGTCGTCTGGACTGAAGCTGCGTCCACAATAAATTCTCATGAACTGTCAATCCCCTGGGCGAAGCTTGGAACACGCATTTACGACAAGCGCTTGGCATCCATCTGCCAGGGTAAAAACGCGGAAATATCGCCAGGTGGTTCTCCACCGTTATCGCCGCAGGCCTGTAAATACGCTGTCAGCCAGGTGCGCGAATTGATCCCCCAGAGTTTGAGCGTTTGCACCACGCTGTACATGGTGGCGGCCAGTTTGCCCGACCACTGGGCACCTGAACCGTAGAAGTTTTTGCGTCCCACCACCGGCGACAGGTATTGGTGAGGTGGAAATGAATGATCTTGCCAAATTTTGCCAAACGCATTATTCTTGAGGCATGAGCACCATGAACATTTCTTTGCCCGATACCCTCAAGGCCTTTGTTGATGAGCAGGTCAACGACCGTGGCTATGGCACCAGCAGTGAGTACGTTCGAGAGTTGATCCGCACCGATCAGGATCGCCGCCATCTGCGCGATCTCCTGCTGCAAGGCGCGGCATCTACTCCTGGTGTGCCCGTGGATGCAGCCTACTTTGATTCGCTGCGCCAACGTGTGAAGGCACGCGGTAAATCTGGTGCGTAGGTTTGACGACCAAGCCGGTCATCCCGCGTGAGCAGGCCCGTCGAGATGTTGAGGCTGCGATTGATCACTACCTGAGCGCAGATGCCCAGCCAGCGGCGCTGGGCTTCATTGATGCGTTGGAGCAGGCCTACCGGCATATCAGCCGTCACGCGGCAACTGGTTCGCCGCGCTATGGGCATGAATTAGGTCTGGCAGGTCTTCGCTCATGGCCCCTGGCACGCTATCCCTATCTGGTGTTCTACATTGAAAGCCACGATCACATCGATGTCTGGCGGGTTTTGCACACGCGGCGTGACATCCCAGAACGAATGCGCGAGCCCGATGCGCATTGAAACCGTGCCAAACTATTCGAGAAGCAATTTCAAAGAAATGTTGATCACAATCTGTCATCTCGATTCCAGGGTCTTACAATGAAAATAAGCGTAATACTATCTGGAGCGTTTTCATGCCAACCACACTTACCATCAAGGGTCAAGTCACCATCCCGAAGCAAATCCGTGATGCTATGAACATGCAACCCGGCTGTCTGGTCGATTTTGCTGTCAATGGCGATGGTGAAGTCGTTGTTCATAGAGTAGGCGCACGCATCAGCAAGAAGCCAGACCGTTTTGAGTTGGCGCGCGGCAAGGCAGACATCAAATGGCGTACCGACGACCTGATGGCTCTGCTGCGTGGTAAAAACTGATGATCCTGGTCGATACCAACGTGCTGGTCGATGTGTTCGAGAACGACCCGCAATGGGCTGAGTGGTCAATTGGGCAACTGCGTAACCAATCAAAAATTCGTCGCTTGGCCATCAACCCGATCATCTACTCCGAGCTTTCATTGGCGTTTTCCACCTTCGAAGCACTGGACCAGACGATCGCTGATCTGGGTTTGGCCATGATCGAAGTGCCAAGGCCCGCGCTGTTTCTGGCTGGCAAGGCTTTTGCTCAATACCGCCAACGCGGGGGCACCAAGAGCAATGTGCTGCCGGACTTTTTCATCGGTGCGCACGCCGCTGTATCGAGATTTCCGTTATTGACGCGGGATACTGCGCGCTACACAACCTATTTTGCTAGCGTGACATTGATCGCGCCATAGCGATTTATGCATCAAATTGATAAAAAATGGAGACTGAGTGTCTGCAATTCATGACTTGATCGCACAAATCAGCGATCCACGCCTGCGCGAGCGCCTGGCCGCCGAGTGGGCCAATGCCGCCAAGTGATCAGGGAGAGGAGATGAATGCAGGTAAAAAAGGCCAAATCGACAGCGCCAAGCCTGCGCTGATCCGCAACAACACCGCCGAGTTTCTGATCTTCACCGCGCAGGCGAGTGCATCGCGTTCTGCGCATAATGATTTACTCATGGGCACTTCTAGAAATTCAGATTTTCAGGATAAAGTGCAAGGCGGCGTCAACACCCAACAGACGGATTTGAGGGTGTCAACCACCCGCCACCATATTAAAAATCCAACCGGGGGTCTCCGGTTGGTTTTTTTTCGCCTACTCCCGCGTGTTTGCGCGGGTTCTTGCGGACTTCGCCCGTGCACTGTCACCCTCCGTTTTGGCCACGTTTTGCTCTCTCTAACAGTCTTTTGCGCCAAGAGGTCATTTAACACTTGACTGGGGAGTGACGGTGTTTCAATGCGTTCCAAGAAATCTTGGCGACAACCGATCTTTTGACATAGTGCAGAAAAACCAGCTTGATTCAAGTGCGGGAGAGCGTCGTCATCCCCAAGATATTCGTCGTCGCGAAATGTTGCGCCGTTTTCCAATAGGCCTTCTACAGACAACCGTCGTAGATTGGCCTCTGCATCACTGATCCAATCCCAGTCTGGCCACCGTCACATCGTCGCGCAAATCAATGGGGCTTTTCGGCGTGGTTCAAAAAATAACGCTTTTTTGGGTAACAACTGGGTGACCTGCCCGTTGGACAGCTCCATCTCGAGGAATTGACGCGTTTGCGTTCCATCTGGCGCGCCTGCCTACTTCGCCTGGGCGGCGCTCCAGGCCACCGCCTTGAGCCCGCCGCCATCGACGGTGCCTTCGATCGCGTTGCCCTTGACGGTGCCGGTGAAGTCGTAGGTCCTGCCTTCGAGCGCCAGCTTGAAGCTGAAGCGATCGCCGCGCAGTTTTGCTTCCTCAAGAAGAACGTCGCGTCCGCCGATCCTCGCCGAGCCGGCCACGCGCGTGATCTGCTGCTTGAGATGCAGGCGCACCGGGTCCTTGCTCAGCGCCGCCGGCAGGTTCGCGCTCCACGCGCCTTCGGCCTTCGCCGGCACGACGTACAGGTAGATGAGGGTGGTGGTGACCCCGCTGATGGCGACCTTGTCCTCCAGGTCCATTTGCACGTACTTCTCCGGGATCCAGCCCGACAGCGGGTAATCGTGCGACAGGACGCGCGTGCCGGGATTGAGTTCCGTGAGCAGCTTGTCCTTGAGCATGTTGACCGTGTTCGGCAGCAGGTACATGGTGAGCACGGTGGCCTTGCGGATGTCGGTCTTGAAGAGATCCTGGATGGTGAAATTCGCCCGGTCGGCGATGCCCTGCTGCCGGGCTGTTTCGTTGGCTTCCTTCACCAGCTTTTCGTTGATGTCGACGCCGAAGCCGCGCGCGCCGAACACCTTGGCCGCCGTGAGCACGATGCGCCCGTCGCCCGAGCCCAGATCGATGACGAAATCCTTCGGCCCCACTTCGGCCAGCGTCAGCATGTTGGCGACCACGCTGGAGGGGGAGGGGACGTAGGGCCCGGCGTCCTCCGGCGCCTTGTCCGCGGCATGCGCCACGCCACAAATAAGCGCCGCAGTCAGCAGCAATCGTGCAGTTTTCATGGAAGGCATTTTAATCTCAAACCGGCTCGATGTTCTCGAAGGTGATCTGCGGCCGCTTCAGGCCGTTGAACTCGTTCACGCCTAGGCGGTAGGCGGCGCGCACCCTGGCGGGCAGCGGTTCGAGCGAATTGAAGCGCATCGCCTCCAGCCGCCGCCTGTCGGCGTGGTTCAAAAAGTGCTGTTTTTGGGTAACACGGACAATGTGAATTTTGGATAGTTTGCCAATGGCTCAACCGATGGCCACCCGAAAAAGTGTTACCCGTTTTGAACCACGCCCAAAATCGCCACATGGTCACTCTTTACGGCATTCCCAATTGCGACACGGTCAAAAAAACCCGTGCATGGCTGACTGCGCAGGGGGTTGACTACACGTTTCACGACTTTAAAAAGCAAGGCGTGCCGAAAGACCGGCTGGCGGCCTGGTGTAAGACTGCTGGCTGGGAGAAGCTGCTTAATCGCCAGAGCACAACCTGGCGCAAGCTGGGGGCCGATGTGCAGGCCAGTGCTGTTGACTCTGCCAGCGCGCAGGCTTTGATGGTGGCCCATGTCGGCGTTATCAAGCGGCCAGTGGTGGAATGGGGTGGCAGCAGTGGCGCTGTTACCGTCGGGTTTGATGTTGCAAGGTGGGCAGAACTTA
>JBCKNC010000120.1:0-5517 GCA_038902915.1 Polaromonas sp. | reverse complement strand
ACCGTCGAATCGGTCGACTGGTATGGAATGCCCTTGAATCCCTTCGGCAGCAATTGCATGAACGTGCCGATCGTCGGCATCGCCCAGTCCCCCGTCACCGGATTCGTATACTGCAGCTTGTGGCCCCATACCGGATGCAGTTCGTCGCCGGTTTTCATCGTCTCCAGCGCTTCACGCGTGCGCTCGTACGGATACCAGAATAGCGGCGACGTGCGCGAGCGCGCCTTGTATTCCACCGGCTTCATCGTATTGCCAAAGCGCGCCAGGTTCGCCTTTGCATTGCGGTCTATCCGCTGCTCGTCGGTCGCGCCCTTTTCCATGAACTGCGCATCGAGCAATTCCACGATCGGCAAATCCAGCCCATCGAGCCATACCATCGGCTCATCGGTCAGGTTGCCATGATCATGGAAAGTCCACGACGGCGTGATGACAAAATCGCCCACGCTCATCGCCACCTTCTCCCCATCGACCGTCGTGTACGCGCCCTTGCCCTGCAAAATGAAACGCAGCGCCGATTGCGAATGGCGGTGCGCCGGCGCCACTTCGCCCGGCAGGATAAGTTGCAATCCCGCATACAAGCTATGCGTGATCCGCGTGCGACCGCGCAGGCCGGGGTTTTCCAGTACCAGTACGCGCCTCTCGGCTTCCTTGGCCGTGATCAGTTGGCCAGCTTCCAGGATCCAGGGATAGACCTGATCCCACTTCCACAGGTACGGCAGGCACGGCGTATTGGGCTTGGCCGTGATCAGGCCATGCAGCACTTCCCACAGCGGCGTGCAGTTGGCGTTGCTGATCTTGTTGTAAAACGCTTCGCGCGCATGGTTGATATCTGGTTGAGCCGACATAATTGGACCTCAGGTTCAGTTGAATGATTGCGACGCTTGCCT
The DNA here is from genome assembly GCA_038902915.1 of Polaromonas sp. Taxonomy (GTDB): domain Bacteria; phylum Pseudomonadota; class Gammaproteobacteria; order Burkholderiales; family Burkholderiaceae_C; genus Polaromonas. Next base: position 4,630 of record JBCKNC010000120.1, on the reverse strand, counting down.
GGATGCGCGCACCGCCACTTCGATGCGGCCAATGCCCTGCACTTCGACGACGATGGTATCGCCCGCCTTGACCGGGCCGACGCCTTCCGGGGTGCCGGTGAAAAGGATGTCACCCGGATGCAGCGTGTAAAACGACGACGCGAATTCGATCAGTTGCGCAATGCCGATGATCAGGTCGCGTGTATTGGCTTTCTGGCGCAGCTCGCCATTGACCGTCAGCCAGAAATCCAGGTTCGACGGATCGCCCAGTTCGTCGGCCGTAACCAGCCACGGGCCGACCACGCTGTAGGTATCGATCGACTTGCGTAGGCTACGCTCTTCCGGTCCGCGGGTGGTCATGTCTAGCCCAATCGCATAACCGGCGATGTATTCCATCGCATTCTCGCGCTTGATGTTGCGCCCAGCCTTGCCGATGACGACCACCACTTCAGCTTCATGATCGTTGCGCCGGTTCGGATGCTCCAGCGCCACGCCATCGCTGACGCCGCACAGCGAGCTGTTCGCCTTGAGGAACAAGCCGATCTTTTCGATTTCGAGGATCGCATTCTGATGATGGATGCCGGCATCTCCACGCGCTTCTTCCAGGTGCTTCTTGTAGTTAACCGGCGCGGCGATGATCTTGCCGGGGTTGGCCACTGGGCTGAGCAGTCGGACTTCGGAGAGTTGCTTTTTCGGCGCATTGGGCAGCAGCGTCTCGATCTTGGCGCGCACCTGCACCAGGTTGGCGATCAGCGGATCAACGGTCGGCAGCGGATACACATGCGACGGCAATATTTCCAGCGCAGCGGTCACATCACGTACCACATCGCCTTCCACCACACCAAGTCGGTTATCGTCAAAACGGCAGATCTTCATAAGTTAGATTTCTGATTCAGTTCGGTTAAATTGTTAGCCAGCTGCGCTCGAGGCCAGCGGGAATGCCGCCGGATTACGTATGGACTGAACCGACAAGTCGACGTCCAACCCCGGCCAATAAAGATGGTCAGTGGTAGGCCACTGAACTTCTGATATTTGCTCAATCGTGGTCTTTCGAAACCAGGGGAATTGGTCGAAGGGTACGAGCAGTTCTTCATCGGAAAGCAGAAGCCAAAACCCGTGCTTCGACACGAACGCGCGTCTCTTCGCGAGAAAAGATGAAGCGGCGGAACTGACCGTCACGAACAATGGTTGGTGCCATGTCGGTACTGTAACCAACTTTCGCTCCAGCAGGGGAGTGCAAAGGCAAAGCTGCCGGGCAGGATTTGTTCACTGAGCACCACCGGCAACAACAAACTGTTGCGGTCTTGGGGTTTGTAGCGGGCCATAATTTGCGGGCAGTGTTGGGGATGAAAACACAACGTTTTATGCCACGCAGGCGCTGACGGGAATTGCCCTCGAGAGAAGTTTTTTTACAGCCTCAACGTCCAAATTGAGGGGCTGCGCGCTTTTGCGCAGTCCCTCTCGAATGCAGGGTAGGCTTGATGTGGCATGTCAAGACTTGACCCCTTTGTTTTTAACCCCTTTGTTTCTACCTGCATAGAGCGTACATGTAGCACGGGCGCGGCTCCGAGCTCAAGTTCGGATGCACGATGAACCGCTCGTGCCGGCCTTCTCGAAGAAAGCCAGACTTCTCCAACGCGCGCTGGGAGGGACGGTTCTCGACATCGCAGAATGCCTGCACGCGAAAGACCTCGGGCAGGGCGAGCGCGGCCTTCGAAAAACCTGAGATTGCCTCAGGCATGTAGCCTCGGCCCCAAAACTCCGGTGCGAGCACATAGCCGAGATCGACTTTGTGACCGGCTGGGCGAGCCTCGAGCATTCCGATGGGTGCAGTCCTTCCCCGCTCGGTGAGGACATACGGAAGGCGCGTGCCGCGCTCTGCTGCCGCGATGCACTCGACCACGAACGCCTCGGTGTTGCTGACTTCTGTGTGTGGACGCCACATCATGTAGCGCGAGACTGCGGGGTTGCTCGTGTACGCAGCGTACAAATGCGCAGCATCCGACGGCACTGGCAGCCTGGCTACTAGCCGCTCTGTCTCAAACGTCTGGGGCAGCATGTTTGCGGAACCTAACAATCAGCGTTTATCCGCCGCGCCGTAAAGCCAGCACAAAGCAAAGATGTCAATCGCGGCAGATAAACCATGTTGGACTGAACCGCCTGTGGGGCGGTCGTGTTGCGGTAGTTGCACTATTGGGGATAGTATTCAATCGCCCTACTTCTGCGACAGATTATGACCCCGCCCAGCGCCATCGCGCCCGGTGCAAGACACCTACCCACCCGTAACCGGCGGGAAAAACGCCACTTCACAACCGTCAACCAGCGCGGCGGATTCATCGCTCATCACCTGGTTGAGCGCCATGCGCACCGCCTTGCCGCGTGCCAGGGCGGCGGCGTGTGCTGTGCTGGTGGCCATCAGCTCGTCGCGCAGGCTGGTGAGTGTGCTGGTGGATGTTTCATGCACCGCACTGCTATGGCCGATAGCCTCACGGATAGAAGCAAAATATTTGATGGTGATTTTCATGACATCAGGCTGGAGAACGGTATGTAGCGCACCACATCACCATGCGCAATGGTTTGGCCTGCGGGGTTGTCTACCAGGCCGTCGCCCCAGACGGCTGAGGTCAGCACGCCTGAGCTCTGGTTGTTGAACAGCTCCAGCCCGCCTGCGGCATTTTGTTTGACGCGCAAAAACTCGCGGCGCTTATCGGCTCTGGGCCATTCAAAATGCGCGTGATGCGCTATTGATTCAGGCGCAACGCTGCTTGCACCTTGCAGCTTGAGGATGAAGGGCCGCACCAGCAACAGGAAGGTGACGAAGCTTGATACCGGGTTGCCGGGCAGGCCTATGAAGTGAGCTGCACTGATTTTTCCGTACGCGAATGGCTTACCGGGTTTGATGGCGATTTGCCACAGATTAAGTTCGCCCAGCGCTTGCACGGCGGGCTTGATGTGGTCTTCTTCACCGACTGAAACGCCACCGCTGGTCAAAATCAAATCATGCGCTTGGCTTGCAGTTTGCAAGGCGGTAATGGTCGCATCAAGCCTATCGGGCACTATGCCCATGTCGGTCACGCTACAACCCAGGCGCAGCAACAGCGCCCGCAAAAAGAAACGGTTGGAGTTGTAAATCGCGCCCGGCTTCATGTCGCCAGGTGCCACATCGCCCGGCATGACCAGTTCATCGCCCGTCGAGAACAGCGCCACGCGCACTTTGGGCGCGACGCTCACACTTGCAAAGCCAATGCTGGCAGCAAGCCCCAGCGAGGCGGGTGTGAGGCGCACCCCGCGGCCAAGTACCACGTCGCCAGAGGCAACGTCTTCACCCCGGCGGCGAATCCATTGGCCGGGCTTGGGCTGTACCTGAATGCGCACCATCGGCATGCTGCCACTGGCTGCACTGCTTGCATCAAGCGCTGTGCATTCTTCCTGCATCACCACCGCATCAGCACCCTGCGGAATGGGTGCACCGGTGAAGATGCGCGCTGCTGAATTGGCAGCCAGCGCCACCCCGCTGCTACCCGCCGGGATGCGCTGGTTGACCAGAAGTTGCGTGTCGGCATCAAGCCAATCGGCGCAGCGCAGCGCGTAGCCGTCCATGGAGCTGTTGTCATGCGCAGGCACGTCGAGGCTTGCCGTCAAGTCCTGCGCCAGCACGCGACCATCGGCATCGAAAGTTGATACCGACTCCACGCCCGGCAACGGGGTGGCGTGGGCCAGCAACTCGGCCAGCGCCGCATCAAGCGGCTTTAAAGGTGCGCGTGGGGTAGGTTTATTACACATTTTTGGCAATAAAACGCTTGATTTCATCGACATCAGGCGAAATCAGCACCACACGCTTGGGCAAGGCCTCAATGCCTTCAAACCTGGCCGGGCGCGGAGGCAATTGCCCCAAAGCTTCTTCAATCGTTGCGGCAAACTTGATGGGCAGGGCCGTCTCCAGAACAACCATGGGCACGCCGGGTTCAAGATACTGGCGCGCCACCTTCACCCCGTCAGCAGTGTGCGTGTCGATGATGTCGTTAAAGCGTTGATGGGTATCACGAATCGTATCCAGCCGATTGGCGTGCGTGCTCTTGCCACTGACAAAACCGTATTGGCTGGCGGCCAGTTTGAAAGCGGCATCAGCGCTTAAATCAAAGTAGGCCTGCGCGTTCAACTGGTCGTGAAACAAGACTTTGGTTTTGCCAGCGTCGCGGCCCAGCAGGTCAAACACAAAGCGTTCGAAGTTTGAGGCTTTGGAAATATCCATCGAAGGGCTGGATGTTTCGTGTGTGTCTGCACTGCTGCGCACACGGTACACGCCGGTGCGGAAGAACTCGTCAAGCACGTCGTTTTCATTGGTGGCAACGACGAGGTGCTTGATCGGCAGCCCCATCATGCGCGCAATGTGGCCCGCGCAGACGTTGCCGAAGTTGCCCGATGGAACCGCAAAACTAACCTTGGATATGGAAGCCGGCTCCTTCAAGTCGGGGCCGCGGATCTGGCTTTGCCAGTCCGCAGGCGCAGCGGCCCCATCTTCTGGTGCAAGGGGCAGCGTAACGCCGAAGGCACGCGAAGCGACAAGCGTGGGGGTCACGGCCAAATAACCCGCAAAGTAATAAACCACCTGCGCCATCAGTCGCGCCCAGTTAATCGAATTGACGGTACC
>JBCKNC010000119.1:0-5519 GCA_038902915.1 Polaromonas sp. | reverse complement strand
TTTCAGGAAAAATGCTTGTAAGTGCTTCATTTCATTGGGGTGAGGTTCGGGAAAATGGCGTTTTTGGCGTTTTGGTGTCGAACTCGGGTGGAATGACTCTGCTTGGACTTTTTCCTCTGGGTTGTCGAAGTTCCGTCGCTTGTTTGGATGGACGTAAACGATGTATTTTTTGTCGTCTTCCAACCGAATAAGCTTAAGGGCAACACCCTGATCGAGGAAATTTTTCATGACACTAATTCTTTTTGAAATTGGCTGGTGCTATTTGAATTGCCGTTGAACTGGCAGGACGGTATTGCGTTTAGCCGCTTTTAATCTTGGCCATTGCCTGGCGGTCTCGTTTATTTCTGAGCAGGTAAGAATACACGACCGTCTTTTGAAGCCAGTAGGGACCGCGGGACTGGCTTTGTCAGACCGCAGACGCAGCGGCACCCTCGGGGGGGCAGGAAGTGACTCCACTCTGGAACGTGTGCGTCCCCGGCTGGCGGTGTAAGATGCCACACGCAGGCGGCGCAATGAGCGCCGCGCATGGTTTTTAAGATGACATATGAGGTCTGTACAAATGAAGAGCCGCATCACCGTTGATCCCTTGGTCTGTCATGGCAAGCCCTGCATTCGCGGCTTGCGCTATCCGGTGGAGAATCTGCTGGAATGGCTGGCCAGCGGCATGACCACGGAAGAAGTTCTGGCTGATTACGCAGATTTGGAGCGCGAAGATATCCTTGCGGCGCTGTCCTATGCCGCGCGGATAACGCATGTCAAGCGGCTGGAGCGACTGACGGCATGAAGTTCCTGGTTGATGCGCAGCTTCCGCGGCGCTTCGCCACCTGGCTCACCGACGCGGGGCACGATGCCTTGCATACGCTTGACCTACCCAAGAAAAACCTCACCCCGGATCATGAAGTCATCACCCGTGCCAAGCAGGACGGACGTGTCGTTGTCAGCAAGGATGCGGATTTTGTGCAATCTTTCCTGATCGCCGGCGAGCCCGCGCTGTTGTTGATCTCCACCGGCAACATCAGCAACGCCGATCTGGAAAAAGTGCTGCGCGCTAATCTGCCCGGCATTGAAGCTGCCTATGTATCCAGCCGGTTTGTCGAAATCACACGAGATGCGCTGGTGATTCACGAATGAAACGAGCGTCAAAATAGCAGTGCAAGGTCGTAGTATTTCTCTCCGTGGGGGCAAGTTATCATTCCTCATGAGCTTTCTTGCCGTTTTGTTAGCCCTCATCATTGAACAGGCCCGACCACTGGCCAGGGGCAACTGGATTCATTCCGCCTTCCGGCGTTGGGCACGCTGGAGCAGTCGCAGCATGGATGCCGGACAGCCGCACCATGGCTGGATAGCATGGACAGTTGCCGTGGTGGTGCCGACACTGGTGACGCTGCTGATTCACTGGCTGCTGTGGAGCATCAGCTCGCTGCTGGCGTTTCTCTGGAGCGTGGCCATCCTCTATGTCACGCTGGGCTTTCGGCAGTTCAGCCACTACTTCACCGACATACGTGATGCGCTGGACGACGGCGACCAAGACACGGCGCGCGAACTGCTGGCGCAGTGGCGCCAGGTCGATGCCAGCGAGTTGCCGCGCAGCGAGATCGTCCGGTATGTCATCGAGTATTCAGTGCTGGCTGCCCACAGGCATGTCTTTGGCGTGCTGGCCTGGTTCTCGGTACTTGCTGCACTTGGCCTGGGGCCCACCGGAGCCGTGCTCTACCGCCTGAGTGAATTTGTTGCCAGGTACTGGCTGTACAAAAGCAAATCACCTGCTGCGCTGGGTGATGGTGCTAGTGCAGCACTGCAGTCGGCATCAAACCATGCCTGGGGTGTGATTGACTACGTTCCCGCACGCGTGACTGCATTGGGCTTTGCCGTGGTGGGTAGTTTTGAAGACGCGATTGATGCCTGGCGCAGCTATACCCAGCGCTTTCCCGCAGACGCGCCATCAGCCCTGGAAAACCGCAATGACGGCGTTATTCTGGCGGCCACCTCGGGTGCAGTGAATGTCCGACTGGGGGGTGAAAACCCAGAGTCAACGTCTAGCCGCCAGCCGGAAGTGGTCCATTTGCGCAGCATCGTTGGCCTGGTGTGGCGCTCTGTCGTGTTGTGGATGCTGTTGCTGGCACTGTTGACCCTGGCCCGTCTGCTGGGATAAGGGCACTTTTATAAATTCATTTTTCGGGCGAATTGCGGCGTTGCGCGGTGCTCCCGGGTTTTTGGGGTCAGAGTCCAAATTCATCGTGCCTCCGGCACGCCCTTCGGGGACGGTGCAACGCACCGCAATGAAATTGGCGTCTGACCCCAATAACCCTCTGCGTTCCGTCCGCCTTGCACTTCATCCCGAAAATCTGAATTTCTAGAAGTACCCAGAAGCTGGTTAGTTCAGTAGTGCGTTTGCGATAGCTCCGCAAACAGATCGCTATACAAACGATAGCGGGTTGCGCTTATTGTACGGGCGCTGTCAGTAGCATTGACTTCAGAAATCACGCCACAACCCGGCTCATGGAGGTGCGTGCAGTTATAGAACTTACAGTTTTGCACATGTGCTTTTATGTCTGGCATCAGGCTGACGAGCTGCATTGGTTCTATATGGTGCAGGCCAAATTCCTGAAACCCCGGTGAGTCAATCAGCGCAGTTGTTCGCGCCGCATCCACCCAGTAAAGCGTGGTGCTGGTTGTCGTGTGCTTGCCGGAATGGAGTGCCTGTGAAATTTCTGCCGTCAGCACCTTGGCCTGTGGCACCAGCAGATTGGTCAGGCTGCTTTTGCCAGCGCCCGATGGCCCGAGTACAAGTGTTTTTTTGCCTTCAAGCAAAGCCAGCAGCGCTGCCGTCTGTGCAGCGGTGTCAATGCTTGCAGCTATAGTTTCTTTTGGCTTGATGCTGAGTGCCAGCATCTGGTAGCCCATGGTGCGGTAGGGTGCCAGCTTGGTCCAGGCGCGACCAAAAGGTTCAGGCAGATCGCTTTTATTCAGCGCAATGACGGGCGTGATGCCAGCGGCTCCTGCCGCAATCAGGGCGCGCGTCAACTGGTTTTCAGAGAACTCTGGCTCTGCCGCCATCAGTATCAAAACCTGATCGAGATTGGCTGCGAATGATTTGGTGCGCATCTCGTCCTGCCGGTAGAACAGGTTTTTGCGCTCTTCCACTTTTTCAATCGTGCCTTCGTCCTGGGACGGCAACCAGCGAACGCGGTCGCCAACCACGGCCTGGCTTTTTTTGCCGCGCGGATGGCAAATGACGCGCTCGCCAGATACTGTTTCAACCAGCACATGGCGACCAAAACCCGCCACCACCAATCCCGGCTGCGTACCCGCAAGGGGCAGAGCAGCTGGGCGCGCTGGTTTGCTCAAGCCAGCAGGGCGTCAACCCTGGACGCGCAGAAAAAGTCGCTGACCGAAATGCCGTTCACGTCATGCGTGTTGAAACGCACCGTGCATTTGCCGTAGCTCACAGCCAGGTCGGGATGGTGGTCTTCGGTGTTGGCAATAAAAGCCACGGCATTCACGAAACCCATGGTCTCGTAAAAATTCTTGAAGCTGTAGGTTTTTTCCAGCGAGCCGTCGAGCAGGCGCCAGCCCATCGCCTGCTCGCCGTTGAGCTGGCTCAACTGGGTGACGATCTCGGTCGCGCTCAGCGCGCGGCGGTTCTGATGGATGGGATTGCTCATATGGGAATTCCGGTGTTGGCATCCATGCGGGCCAGTCTTTCGGAGGCCGGCGGGTGCGAGTAATAAAATTTCACAAACACCGGGTCCGGCGTCAGCGTGCTGGCATTGTCCTGGTATAGCTTGAGCAGGGCACTCTGCAAGTCCCGGCCGTCGGTCTGCGTGATGGCGTAGGCGTCGGCCTCAAACTCGTGCCGGCGCGAGAGCTGGGCGAACAGCGGCGAGATGAAAAAACTGAAGAGCGGCGCCGCCAGTAAAAACAACAGCAGGGCCAGCGCGTCGTTGGCCCCCTCCAGATTGGGGCGGACCCCCAGACCGGTGTAAAACCAGACCTGCGTGGACAGCCAGCCGAGCAGCGCAAAACCGGCCAGGCTCATGGTAAACATCGCGGCAATGCGTTTGATGATGTGTTTATGTTTGAAATGACCGAGCTCATGCGCCAGCACGGCGTCCACTTCAGCGGGGCTCAACTGTTTGAGCAGCGTGTCAAAAAACACCACGCGCTTGGAAGCCCCGAAGCCGGTGAAGTAAGCGTTGGCATGGGCCGAGCGCTTGCTGCCGTCCATGACGAACAGGCCCTTGGCTGCAAAGCCGCAGCGCTGCATCAGCGCTGTCACGCGCGCTTTCAGGCTTTCGTCTTCCAGCGGCTGGAATTTGTTGAACAGCGGCGCAATCACCGTGGGGTAGAGCACCAGAGCCAGCAGGTTGAAACCCATCCACACGCCCCAGGCCCATAGCCACCACCAACTGCCGGTGCTGCCCATGATCCAGAGGATCAGCGCCACGATGGGCAGGCCGATGACTAGGCCGACCAGCGTCGATTTCACAAGATCGGCCAGCCAGAGCCTGAAGGTCATCTTGTTGAAGCCGAAACGCTCTTCAATGCGGAAGGTGCCGTACAGCGTGAAGGGCAAGTCCAGCAGGCCGCTGATCAGGCCGAAAGCGGCCAGCAGGGCCAGTTGCGGCAGCAGGCTGCCATAAGCGGTCAGGCCTGAACTGAGCAGCGCCTGGTTCAACGCGGCTATGCCGCCCAGCAGTGTCCAGCCCAGCAGCACGGTCGTGCCAAAGGACAGCTCCAGCAAGCCGAAGCGGGCCTTGGTGATGGTGTAGTCGGCGGCTTTCTGGTGCGAAGCCAGCGAAATCGTGCTGGCAAAAGCGGCAGGCACCTGGTCGCGGTGCCGCGCAACATGGCGTATCTGCCGGGAAGCCAGGTAGAACTTCGTGAGCAGGCCCAGTACCAATGCGACTGAGAACAGCAGGGTGAAGACGAGGGAATAGTTGGTCATACGGGCAAGTTTAGGCGATCAGCGAGAATCGCACGATGCTTGAGCCTGAACCCCTACTGAAAAAATCCGACCAAAACCTGGTCTGGCTGGACTGCGAAATGACCGGGCTTGACCCCGATAAAGAACGCATCATTGAAATCGCTGTCATCGTGACTGGCCCGCAGCTCACGCCGCGCATCGAAGGCCCGGTGCTGGTGATTCACCAGCCGGACGAGCTGCTCGGGCAGATGGACAAGTGGAACAAGGGCACGCACGGGCGCAGCGGCCTGATCGACAAGGTCAAGGCCAGCACGGTGACTGAAGAAAAAGCCGAAAAGCAGTTGCTGGCCTTTCTGGCGCGGTACCTGCCCAAAGGCAGCTCGCCGATGTGCGGCAACACTATCAGCCAGGACCGGCGCTTTCTGGTCAAGTACATGCCGAAACTTGAGGCATTTTTTCATTACCGCAATATTGATGTCAGCACTTTTAAAGAGCTTGCCAAGCGCTGGCGACCCGAGGTTTACAGCGCTTTCAAGAAGCGACAAAGCCACATGGCGCTGGCCGATGTGCATGAGTCGATTGACGAGCTGGA
>JBCKNC010000118.1:0-5560 GCA_038902915.1 Polaromonas sp. | reverse complement strand
TGGCAAATTGCCCGGCGTGACCCCTTACCGCAGCGATGCCAACATGCTGCTGATTCGACTCGCGGTTAATGTCGCGGCTAACGTCGCGGCTAACGACCAACGCGCTACGCAAGTATTCGATGCGATGAAGGTGCGCGGCGTGCTGGTCAAAAACGTTTCTAAAATGCATCCATTGCTTGCCAATTGTTTACGCCTAACGGTTGGCACCCCTGCTGAAAACCTGCAAATGCTGGCGGCACTTAAAGAATCACTATGACCACCACACCTTCACTTGCTTCGACTGCCCGCACTGCGGAGGTGACGCGCAACACCGCAGAAACCAAAATCACCGTCAAGGTCAACCTCGATGGCACGGGCGCATCCAAGCTTTCCACGGGCATCGGTTTCTTCGACCACATGCTCGACCAAATCGCCAGGCACGGCCTGATTGACCTCGACATCCACGCCGAAGGCGACCTGCATATCGACGGCCACCACACGGTGGAAGACGTGGGCATCACGCTGGGCCAGGCGGTGGCCAAAGCGGTTGGCGACAAAAAGGGTTTGCGCCGTTACGGCCATGCCTACGTGCCGCTGGACGAAGCGCTGTCGCGCGTGGTGATTGATTTTTCGGGACGGCCTGGGCTGGAGATGCATGTGCCCTTCAAGAGCGGCATGATCGGCACCTTTGACAGCCAGCTGGCCTACGAATTTTTTCATGGCTTTGTGAACCACGCCTTTGTCACGCTGCACATCGACAACCTGCGTGGCGACAATTCGCACCATCAGGCAGAAACGGTGTTCAAGGCCTTTGCGCGCGCACTGCGCATGGCACTCGAGATTGACCCGCGTTCGGTTGGCGTGATTCCTTCGACCAAGGGCTCCCTTTAATCCGTAACTACTCAGGTCCCTGTAGGGTGGGCACCGCCCACGTATTCCCCGACTTGGCCCGATTCATGAAGCCAGCGTGGGCAGTGCCCACCCTACGAATCAGCAAGACCTGAGTAGTTACTTTAATCCTTCCATTTCAGCGCTCAAAACCTGATGACAAAACCCAAAACAGTCGCAGTGGTTGATTACGGCATGGGCAACCTGCGCTCGGTATCCAATGCCGTGCGGCATGTCGCAAGCGGCAGCGGGTTTGAAGTCATCGTCACCTCAAAACCCGAAGACGTGATGAACGCCGAGCGCGTCGTACTGCCCGGCCAGGGCGCGATTGCCGACTGTATGCGCGAGCTGCTTGATTCCGGCATGCTGCCCGCCGTGCTGCACGCCGCAAGCCACAAGCCGCTGTTTGGTGTTTGCGTCGGGATGCAGATGCTCTTGAGCCACAGCGCAGAAGGCGTGCCCGGTGACGGCGGCATCGGCACCCGGGGGCTGGACTTAATTCCCGGCGAAGTCATCAGGTTTGAGCTGGCCGGTAAGACGCAGCCCGACGGCAGCCGCTACAAGGTGCCGCAAATGGGCTGGAATCAGGTTTACCAGTCAAAACCCGCGCACCCGATCTGGTCTGGCGTTCCCGATGGCGCGTATTTTTACTTCGTCCATAGTTTTTACGCCCATCCGTCTGATGCGCGCCACACTGCGGGCGAAGCAGACTACGGCGCGCGCTTTACGGCAGCCATTGCACGCGATAATCTTTTTGCAACACAGTTTCACCCCGAAAAGAGTGCTGACCAGGGCCTGACTTTGTACCGCAATTTTCTGCATTGGAACCCGTGATTTGTACCTGAACCCGAATATTTCCCGCTGACCTTTTCGCTTTTTCACCGGAACATGCTACTTATCCCCGCGATTGACCTGAAAGATGGCCACTGCGTTCGCCTCAAACAGGGCGACATGGATCAATCCACTGTCTTCAGCGAAGACCCCGCAGCCATGGCGCGCATCTGGGTCAACAAAGGCGCACGCCGCCTGCACCTGGTCGATCTGAATGGCGCGTTTGCCGGCAAGCCCAAAAACGAAGTCGCGATCCGGAAAATCCTGGCTGAAGTCGGCAGTCAAGTCGATGTGCAACTGGGTGGCGGCATTCGCGACCTCGACACGATTGAACGCTACCTTGATGCCGGCCTGCGCTACGTCATCATTGGCACGGCAGCGGTTAAAAATCCCGGCTTTTTGCAGGATGCCTGCACCGCATTTGGCGGCCACATCATCGTCGGCCTGGATGCCAAAGACGGCAAGGTCGCCACCGACGGCTGGAGCAAGCTCACCGGCCATGAGGTGATTGACCTCGGCAAAAAATTCCAGGATTACGGCATTGAAGCCATCATCTACACCGACATCGGGCGTGACGGCATGCTCAGTGGCATCAACATGGAAGCCACCATCAAACTGGCCCAGGCCCTCATCATTCCCGTGATTGCATCGGGCGGCCTGTCGAACATGGCCGATATCGAAGCGCTGTGCGCGGTGGAAGACGAGGGCGTTGAAGGCGTAATTTGCGGGCGCTCGATTTACAGTGGCGACCTAGATTTTGAAAAAGCGCAGGCTAGGGCCGATGAGCTGAACGGCTGACCCATTCAGCCAATGCTCGCTAAACGCATCATTCCCTGTCTAGACGTTACCGGTGGCCGTGTCGTCAAAGGCGTTAACTTTGTCGAGCTGCGCGATGCAGGTGACCCGGTTGAAATTGCGGCCCGCTACAACGGTCAGGGCGCCGATGAGCTGACTTTCCTGGACATCACCGCCACCAGCGACGGTCGCGACCTGATCCTGCACATCATCGAGGCCGTGGCCTCGCAGGTTTTCATTCCGCTGACAGTTGGCGGCGGCGTGCGTACTGTGGACGATGTGCGGCGCCTGCTCAATGCCGGGGCGGACAAAACCAGTTTTAACTCCGCCGCGATTGCCAATCCGCAGGTGATTGAAGATGCCTCGGCCCGGTATGGTGCGCAATGCATCGTGGTGGCAATAGATGCGAAGCGCCGCAGCGCAGACGATGCAAAATTACGCGGCCCTGGCTGGGACGTATACAGCCACGGTGGCCGCAAAAACACCGGCCTGGATGCAGTGGCTTGGGCTACTGAGATGGCGCGCCGTGGTGCAGGCGAAATTTTACTCACCAGCATGGACCGCGACGGCACCAAGTCAGGCTTTGACTTGGCGCTGACCCGCGCGGTGAGCGATGCCATCAGCGTGCCGGTGATCGCCTCTGGTGGCGTTGGCAATCTGGAGCACCTGGCCGACGGCATTCAACTGGGTGGTGCTGATGCGGTGCTGGCTGCCAGCATTTTTCACTATGGCGAATACACCGTGCAGCAGGCCAAGCAGGCGATGGCCAAACGCGGCATTCCGGTACGGATTTAGGGTTATTGGACTCTGACCCCAAAAATCCATGCGGAGCGTTCAAATCACTGACAATGTGGATATGAACTGGCTAGACAACATTCAATGGGACGACAAGGGCCTTATCCCCGTTATCGCGCAGGAGGCATCCAGCGGCGATGTTCTCATGTTTGCCTGGATGAACCGCGAGGCGCTTGAAAAAACCGCCGCGCTGGGTCAGGCCGTGTACTACAGTAGATCGCGTGGCCGTTTGTGGCACAAAGGTGAAGAGTCTGGCCACCTACAGACGGTGCATGAGATTCGCCTCGACTGCGATAACGACGTTATTTTGCTCAAAGTCACGCAACTTGGGCAGGTACCTGATGAGCCGGGCATTGCCTGCCACACAGGCCGTCACAGCTGTTTTTTCAGCCTTTACAAAGACGGCCAGTGGATTATTACAGACCCGGTCTTGAAAGACCCGGCCAGCATCTACAAATAAGTGTTCACCATGACCACCAACGACTCATTGCAACGCCTCGCACAAATCATTGACAGCCGCAAGGCAGTCAATGGTGGCGACCCCGGCACCAGCTACGTCGCGCGGCTGCTGCACAAAGGCCCGGATGCTTTTCTGAAAAAAATCGGTGAAGAAGCCACCGAGACCGTCATGGCTGCCAAAGACATAGACCACTTCGGCAGTACGCCAGCGCTCAAAGACAAACTCGTTGGTGAAGTGGCAGACCTGTGGTTTCACAGCATGATCGCATTAAGCCATTACGACCTGAGTCCGCTTGACGTGATTGCCGAGCTGGAGCGCCGCGAGGGCACCAGCGGCATCGAAGAAAAAGCGCTGCGTAAGGCAAAAAGCCGAGACGAATCCGAACAACGTTAAATTCATACGAGGAGGAGGAGGAGGGCACCATGAGCGAAACCAATCTGGCCGAGTTCGAACCCAAAACTGAGGGTGACCGCACCGTCATGCATGTGCTGTATGGCTTGCACACGCTGGCCTGGTTCAGTGGCGGTGTGTTTGCAGTGATTGCACTCATCATCAATTACCTGCGCCGTGCCGACGAATCTGACGCGCTCTACATCGACCATCACAGCTACATGATCGCTACCTTCTGGTGGACGCTGCTGTGGCTGGTAGTGCTGTCGCCCTTGTGGTTGCTGTTTGTCTTTCCTGGTGCGATTGCCTACGGCATCGTCTGGCTCTGGTACTTGTATCGCTGCATTCGCGGCTGGATGCGCTTTAATTCCATTTCCAGATCAATATGATATGTTGTTGCTTCGCCTTGCCGTGCTACAGCACTGCCTACGGCTTCGCGCCTAATCTCCTATCGATCTGAAAATGGAATAACAGCCATCGGCCAAGCTGAGGCTTACTTTTTCAGCGTTTAGTTTTGTCGTCCACTTTTCCGTATGAACCATTCTGAAAACTGTATTTTTTGCAAAATCGCTTCCGGCGCGATTCCCAGCCGCAAGGTCTACGAAGACGCTGACATCTTCGCTTTCCACGACATCAACCCCTGGGCACCGGTGCATTTTTTGCTCGTGCCAAAGCAGCACATTGCGTCCATGGCGCAGGTCGGGCCAGAGCATGAAGCCTTGCTGGGGCGCATGATGGTACTGGCCCCCAAGCTCGCGCTCGAGCAGGGTTGCCAGCCTTACCCCGAGGGCGGCTTTCGTATCGTTACAAATACCGGCGCTCAAGGCGGGCAGGAGGTGCATCATTTGCACATTCACGTCATGGGTGGGCCCAGGCCTTGGCTGCGCGGCTGAACATGGCCCCACGCTCGTCACTGCGTGTACTTCGCTGCCCCACGAGGGGACTGGCCTTGCTTGGGGCGGCCC
Source organism: Polaromonas sp. (assembly GCA_038902915.1). Taxonomy (GTDB): domain Bacteria; phylum Pseudomonadota; class Gammaproteobacteria; order Burkholderiales; family Burkholderiaceae_C; genus Polaromonas. The sequence goes on along the minus strand of JBCKNC010000118.1, from coordinate 457 downwards.
GTCGCTGCGGCCGATGGCCCCCACGCTTGTCACTGCGTGTACTGCCCTTCCCCCCGAGGGGGCTGTCCCGCCTAAGGGCGGCCTGTCGGCGGTACACTGACCCGCAGGGAAGTGTGTGTACTATGCCCTATGCGGCCAGAGACCTTTAGAATGACTGATATCGCAGGTCACCCTGCAAAACGTTTTAAACGCAAAATTACAGATTAGGAGCAACTCATGGGTGGACTTTCTATTTGGCACTGGTTGATCGTGCTGCTGATTGTTGTCGTGGTGTTTGGCACCAAAAAACTCAGAAACATGGGCAGCGATCTTGGCGGTGCCGTCAAGGGTTTTAAAGACGGCATGAAAGAAGGCGGGCAGGCACCTGCTGACGCTCCTGTTCCACCGGCCAGCGTCACCAACGCACAAGCCGCTGACAAAACCACTATTGACGTTGAAGCGCGGCAAAAGTCTTGAA
>JBCKNC010000117.1:0-5582 GCA_038902915.1 Polaromonas sp. | reverse complement strand
GCGTTTTTCAATGTAGTTTTCAACGATGACGCGGAATTCCTGCGCGATGTTGTCACCACGTAAGGTGACGCTTTTTTCGCCGTCGATATAAACCGGCGCTGCGGGTGCCTCGCCAGAGCCCGGCAGGCTAATGCCGATGTCGGCATGCTTGCTTTCACCGGGCCCATTGACGATGCAGCCCATCACCGCGACCTTGAGTTTTTCAACGCCGGGGTATTGTTCCCGCCAAACCGGCATCTGGGCGCGCAGGAAATCGTCGATTTCCTTGGTGAGCACCTGAAAGGTGCTGCTGGTGGTGCGGCCGCAGCCCGGGCAAGCGGTGACGCTGGGCGCAAAACTGCGCAAGCCCAATGCCTGCAAAATTTCGCATGCAATCAGCACTTCCTGGGTGCGCGATTCACCGGGTTGCGGCGTCAGCGAAACCCGAATAGTGTCGCCAATCCCTTCTTGCAGCAAGACCGCCAAGGCGGCGGCAGAGGCCACCGTCCCTTTGGTGCCCATGCCGGCCTCGGTCAGACCGAGGTGCAGCGCGTAGCGGGACCGTTTTGAAAGCTCGCGGTAGACCGAGATCAGATCCTGGACACCGCTGACCTTGCAGGACAGGATGATCTGGTTTCTGTCCATACCCATTTGTTCGGCCAGCACAGCAGAATCAATGGCCGAGGTGATCAGCGCCTCGTACATCACCTGCTTGGCGTCCCAGGGCTCGGCACGGCGGCCGTTCTCGTCCATCAGGCTGGCGAGCAGTTCCTGGTCCAGGCTGCCCCAGTTGACGCCGATGCGCACCGGCTTGTTCCAGCGCATGGCCGCATCGACCATCTGGCCAAACTGCCGGTCGTGTTTGGCGCCCTTGCCTACGTTGCCGGGGTTGATGCGGTACTTGGACAGGGCCTCGGCGCAGGCCGGGTAGTCGGTCAGCAGCCGGTGGCCGTTGTAATGAAAATCTCCAACCAGCGGCACATCAATGCCATGCGGTCGAGTTGCTCGCGGATGTAGGGCACCTGCGCCGCAGCCTCGGGCGTGTTGACCGTGATGCGGACCATTTCCGAGCCGGCGATGGCCAGCTCCTTGACCTGGATGGCGGTGCCAATCGCGTCCACCGTGTCGGTGTTGGTCATGGACTGAATCCGTACCGGGGCATCGCCGCCCACCGTGACCACACGCGAGCCCCAGACCACGCGCGCCTGTAACGAAGCACGTGCCTTGGGCGCGGCCGATTCAATTGGATAGCATGATGCCATTATTTCACCTTTATTTCACCTCAAAACGTGCAACGTTGTCTTTGGCGACAGCGCTTAAATCAAAGGCCTTGCCACGCACCTGTACCGCAATAGCATCGGCGCGACCAACTATCGCGGCAAGCGGCAATGCGCCCGTTACACCGACCACTTCACCAGCATTCAGTATTCGGCGCAACACCACCTGACCCTTGGAGTCTGTCACCTCGACCCATGACTTACTTTTAGCGCTAAACACCACGATGCCCGTGGAAATCAGGGCGGCGCTTGCGGGATTGCCAGGTGCAGCGATTGGCTGGGCAAGACTGGCCATATCGGGCACGAAGGGAGCCGGAAGAACAGGTGGGACGGCAGCCACTTTGACTGGCTCACCATCCGGCATTCCCGACAGCAGATCAAATTTGGCTTCGCTAACACCCATTTTTAAGACCGGAAGGAAAATCAGTACCAAAGCACCCATCAACAAAATCAGCCCTGCGAGTACGGCCGGGCGGGAAATCTGGGTCCAGATTGAAGGGCTTGGCCCGTCACCGGGAGCCCTAAACGGTGCGTTGATGCCTGCATCCTGATACCTGAGTTTGCGACTGCTGGTTTGAGGCAGGCGCTGAAGCACTGGTGCGGCATCAATCTTGAGAGTACGGCATACGCTGGCTGCCAGGGCGCGCACGAACACGGCATCTGGCAGCAAGTCAAATCGATCTGACTCCAGAGCCTCAAGTTTTTTAACCGGGACTTTGAGCGCAGCGGCCAGGGCAGCAATGTGCAGCCCTGCAGCTTCGCGGGCCTGTTTGAGCAATCCTCCGGCGCTGATCTGCAGCATCACCGTGTCAGCGTCACTGGATGAGGAATGATAGCCATCCCCTGCCGGATGACCATTTAATGACAGCGTAGCGAGGTCACTCATTGAAGGCTCCCTTTTCATAAGCACTGGCTTCGCGCGACTGAGCATAGCGTTTTTTCAACTGGTCGCCGAGTTGGGACATGCTTTCGCGATTGTTCAGGCGCTGCTCAATCTTGATGCCCAGCCACAGGGTTTCTGCGTTGGCGAGATTGCTGTTATTTAATCGCCGAATATAAAACTGCGCCCGAGTAAGCTCTCCGCGGTCATACAGCAGACTGGCGAGGTTATAGCCTGTAAGAGGGTTGTCGGCATCAATCTGATAGGAGCGCATCAGGCTGCCTTCGGCCTCTGTCCGTTGCCCAGCCCGAACCTGGCAAACGCCCTGGGCCATCAGGCTCTTGGCCTGACCACCGTAAGTCGGGTTGTTCACAGCCTGCGCAAATAGCTTGAATGACTCTGGAAACCTCGACTGTTGACACAAAAACCAGCCGTAGTTGTGCGCCACATCGGCATCTCGCGGGTTAAGTGCAAGAGCCCTGCGAAAGCTGTCCTCAGCCAGCGGCGCGTCATTCAAACGCATGTAAACCAGACCGCGCAGGTTATAGGCATCGGCAAAACCAGGATCAATGACCAACGCCTGCTTCACCTCGTCAAGCGCAACGTTGGTCTGCCCCTGTTCAAAATAGCCGCTTGCAAGCTCAAGTCGAAGACGAGCGCGTCTGCGGGCTTCGGGCTCATCTGACTCGGTCATGATGTCTGTTTCCCATCCCACCTCACCGGGTGCACCCTGGCGACCAGCACAGGCAGTTAGGAGCACGGCCGCCCAACACACCGAGATCCATGCAGCATGACGGAGAAACTTCATATGCTTATCCCATAGTACTGCGACTCAGAAATAAAGAAACATGAAAACACGTCTTTTCCCGCCTGGCGTTGTTGTTCGTCGTTGCCATAGCTACGGCTATGTCGCCTCCTCTCGCCTAGCCAGACGACAAAATCCATCGTTTTCATTTTGTTCCTCTATTTCTGAGTCGCAGCACTAGGCCACAACGACCTTGATTTTCCCGAGCATACCGAGCCGCTGTGATGCCATGCGCTCCCGTACACCCGTGCGGTCCTGTACATCGCCAGCCAATTGCCCGCACGCTGCATCGATGTCACCGCCGCGGGTTTTACGCACCGTTGTGACAATCCCGGCATCCATCAGGATTTTTGCAAAAGCGGTGACCTGCGCCATACTTGAACGCTTCAGACCGGAAGCGGGAAAAGGGTTGAAAGGAATTAGATTGAATTTGCACGACAAGCCGTGTGCAGCATGTGTTTGCATCAGGGACACCAGTTGGCGCGCGTGCTCAGGCTGGTCGTTAACCCCGTCAAGCATGCAGTATTCAAACGTGATGAAGTCTCGAGGTGCCGCTGCCTGGTAACGGATGCAGGCTTGCAGCAACTCGGTGATAGGGTGTTTTTTGTTCAGCGGAACGAGGTAATCCCGCAACGCGTCATTTGGCGCATGCAGCGACACCGCGAGGGCCACCGGGCAGTCTCTGGCCAGCCGGTCCATCATCCGCACGAAACCGGAGGTCGATACCGTCACCCGGCGACGGGAAAGACCATAACCGTGATCGTCCAGCATAACTCTCAAGGCGGGCAACAGTTGCGAATAATTTTGCAAAGGCTCGCCCATGCCCATCATCACGACGTTTGAAATGACACGTTCGTTCTGTTTGAAGTGCTTGCGTAACGAGTGTTCTGCAAACCATAACTGCGCCACGATTTCTGCAGTCGTCAGGTTGCGGCTGAACCCTTGATGACCGGTTGAACAAAACCGGCAACCCACAGCACAACCCGCTTGCGACGAAATACACAGAGTGCCGCGATCAGCTTCGGGAATGAACACGGTTTCAATCACGTCCCCGGCACCCACATCAAAAAGCCATTTGACAGTACCGTCGGCAGAATCATGCCGTGAAACGACCTTGAGCCCGTCAATGGAGGCGGATGCTGGCAGCTTGTCACGCAAGGACTTTGCCAGATCAGTCATCTGGTCAAAGCTAGATGCGCCCTTCTGGTGAATCCAGCGAAACAGTTGTGTGGCCCGAAAGCGCTTCTCGCCCAGCCCCTCGCAAAAGGCCGCCAGACCTTCCAGATCGAAATCAAGCAGGTTGGTGGTCATGACAGGGAAGTTCCGCGCTCGCGCCGCGACGGGCCGCCCCAAGCAAGCACAGCCCCTTGTCCCTGTGAAAGGGGCAGCGAGTCGCCGTAGGCTCGCGAAGCGACAAGCGTGGGGGCCATATCAGCGCGAGTAAATATTCATGCCAGGGAAGAAGAAGCTGATTTCGACCTTGGCAGTTTCAGCCGCATCAGAACCATGCACTGCATTTGCATCAATGCTCTCCGCAAAGTCTGCTCGAATGGTTCCCGCATCGGCTTTTTTGGGATCTGTTGCACCCATCAATTCGCGGTTTTTGAGGACGGCGTTCTCGCCTTCAAGTGCCTGAATCATGACAGGGCCGGAAATCATGAATGAAACCAGATCCTTGAAGAAGGGACGCTCTTTGTGAACGCCATAAAAAGCCTCAGCCTCGCCACGCGAAAGGTGCACCAATTTGGCGGCAACAACCTTCAGACCAGCAGCCTCGAAGCGGGCGTAGATCTGGCCGATGACATTTTTTGCCACTGCGTCGGGCTTGATGATTGAGAGAGTGCGTTCGATTGCCATTTTTTTCCTTAAGCTCGGAAGTTTCCCGGAATGGGTTATTGGGGTCAGACGCCAATTTTAGAGTTTTTGGGGTCAGAGCCCAAATGCGACTAGCCTACGACTCGCCCGGAGGGCGCGGTGCGATGCACCGCAGCGAAATTGATGTCTGACCCCAATAACTCTTCAGGAGGGCGTGCCAAAGGCACGATGAATTTGGACTCTGACCCCAAAAACCCTCAGCCTCTGATTTTAACCCGCAAGGACTATCACATCTGACCACCAGGGAACGGATTTACCGATTGCCACCGCGACTACCACCACCCCGGTTTCCATTACGACTGCCGCCACCGCTACCCCCACGATCGCCAGTGCCACGGCGCTGACCATTTCCGGCGCCACTGGAGCCGAAACCACCGCGACGCTGCTGTCCTTGGCCTTGGCCTTGGCCCTGCCCCTGGCGCTGACGGGTAAATGTGTCGGCCCCAATATAGCCAAAGGATGTTTTCATGGGATCCGGCTGCGCAGCGCCGCCGTTTTGGTCATTTCTCTCGCCACGGTCAGCGCGGCGATTTTGCCCCTGCCCGCCCGTATTGCCACGTTGATTTGCAGCGGGATTGGGGCCAAAACCTGACGGCTGGGAATATCTATTGCCGGAACCCAAACTTCCTCCGCCCTGACCACGCCCACCACGCCCGTCACCACCGCGCCGCCGGTTTCCAGCAATATTGCTGTTGTGCGGTGCCCCGTTACCGTTGTCAGGCGGCTGCAGCTCATGTGGATCCTGCTCCATATCTTCGCCCTCTCC
>JBCKNC010000116.1:0-5646 GCA_038902915.1 Polaromonas sp. | reverse complement strand
TCACATTTCCAGTGTTACCCAAAAACGACACTTTTTCAACCACGCCCAGAAAGTTCGCCACAAACGACATTCGTCACGATCAGTCCACCCGATTGAACGCGGCATCCACCACTCCAGCGAGATCAGACATGCAAGCACGCAGCGCGTTTCAACTTCGGATTCTTCCCCACCTCATCGCATCCCTGCTGGGCGCCAGTGCCGCCACGGCCTGGTCCGAGTCGCCCCCAGACGCGGCGCCGGTTGCCGCAGCGCCAAGCGCCCCGGCGTCCGCTGCCACCCCGCCGGCAAAACCAGCCGTTGACCCGACGGCGCCCAAACCTTTTTCCGAGGTGACCAAGGACGCCAAATCAGAGGGGGGACTTTTCCCCATTTGGCGTAAAGACGAGAAGGTCTGGATCGAGATTCCCAGGGCGATGCTGAACAAGCCGGTCCTGTTCACCGTCAACATTGCCAATTCGGTGGGTGAGCGCGGCCTGTACGCCAGCCAGATGGGCAAGCACTGGATGGCGGAGTTCCGGCTAACTGGAAAACAGGTGCAACTGATTGCATTGAACACCAAATTCCGCGCCGTTTCCGGGACTGGCTCCCAGCGCGCCATTGAGCAGGCTTTTTCGCCCAGTTTGCTGGGGTCTGGTGCGCTCGCCAGTCTGCAGCACCCTGAGCGCAAGTCGATCTTGATCGATGCCGGATTCCTGTTGACTGACATCCCTGGCTATTCGACGAGGTTGGAGGCGGCCTATCGATTGCCGTTTGCCGTGGACAAACCCAATTCGTCGATTGAACGCACGCGCGCCGACGCGGGTTTGAGCACACTGACCGCGCGCATGCACTTCTCGACGCCGCGCATCCCCGCGCCGCCCTTGGTGCCGCCGACCGGGCCCGTGCCCACACCGACGCCACCGCAAGCCACCCCCGATCCACGCAGCCTGTTTGTCGACTATGTCTACAGTTTTGTTGCGCTACCGGAGCCCGCCATGGCGCCGCGCTTGGCCGACCCCCGTTTGGGGCACTTCACCGAGTCGTTCACAGACCTGGGCGGCGACATGAAGGCCAACCCGCGGGTGCATTACGTCAAACGCTGGCGCCTTGAAAAGAAGGACCCGGCCGCGGCATTGTCCGAGCCCGTCACGCCCATCACGTTCTGGATGGACAAGAACATTCCGAGCCAATACCGCGCTACCGTGGCGGCCGGCATCGTGGAGTGGAACAAGGCTTTTGAGAAGATCGGCTTCAAGGACGCCTTGGTGGCCAAGCAGCAGCCGGACGACGCCCATTGGGACAACATGGACGCAGGCCACGCCTCCATCCGCTGGTTTGTTGGCGCCGACGTTGGTTTTGCCATCGGCCCCAGCCAGGCCGACCCGCGCAGCGGCGAGATACTGGACGCCGACATCGGCATGAGCGATGTATTTGCACGCGGCTCACGCCGCTTCATTGTGGAAGACGTGGGTATGAGCAGTGAGCAGCGGCTAGCCCAGCTCAGCAGCTGGCAAGCCGAGGCCGGCTCGCACCCGGACCAGTGCAACTATGCCCACGAAGCGGCGGCAGAGATGAACTTTGCCATGGACCTGCTGGAAGCGCGGGGTGATATTGCGCCGGACAGCCCTGAGGCAGAAGCCTTTGTGCAGTCGGTGATCAAGGACATCATGATGCATGAGGTGGGCCACACGCTGGGCTTGAAGCACAACTTCAAGGCATCCACCACCATCACACAGGCGCAGTTGAAAGACAAAGCATTCACTGAAAAGTACGGCATCTCGAACTCGGTGATGGACTACAACGCCTACAACCTGGCGCTCAAGGGCGAGCCCCAGGCCGGCTTCAACAGCACGACCATAGGCGCGTACGACTACTGGGCCATTGAGTACGCGTACAAACCGATTGAAGCGGCTAGAGAAAAGCAGGAACTGGCCCAAATTGCCTCGCGCAGCAGCGAGCCACAACTCGCCTACGCCGATGACGCCGACGCCGGCGGTTTTGGTGGCAACGACGGCATGGACCCCCTGGCCAACCGGTTTGACCTCGGTGACGATCCGCTGGCCTTCTACAAGAGGCGCTTGAAGCTTTCTCAAGAGCTATGGGCGCGGGTGCAGGACCGCAAGCCCCAGGCGGGCGATGACCCGCTGCGCCAGCGCCGCTCCTTGCTGGCTGGGTTTGCCCAGTTGCAACGCGCAGCCGAATTGGTTGGCAAGTACGTCGGCGGAGTCAGCGCGGTGCGTGACCTGCCCGGCACCACCGGACGCCCCAGCTTTGTGCCGGTTGATCCGGCCAAGCAGCGCGAGGCCTTGCAGTTTCTGGCCACAGGCTTGTTCAGCCAATCCAGCTTCCAGTTTCGCCCCGAGTTCTTGTCGGCGCTGACGCTCGACTACAACGAATGGGAGCGCGGCGGTTTGGTCAACATTTCTAGCGCCATCGCCCGGATCCAGCTGACGGCCTTGGACCGGGTGTTGAGTGCCAACACGGCCAATCGCCTGCTGGAGCTGCCGGCGTACGTGCCGGCGTCGCAACGCCGCGGCGTGCTATCCCTCAATGAGGTCTACACCACGCTGCAATCCAGTATCTGGAGCGAGTTGAAGTCAGGCCATGACATTGACCGCTTGCGCCGCAACCTGCAGCGTGAGCATTTGAAGCGGGTTCAGGCCCTGCTTACCAAAGGATCCACCACCCTGCCCGCAGATGCCCTGAGCCTGGTGCGCCTGAACGCCACGCAGCTCCAGCGCGACCTTCGTGCGGTGGCTGGAAAGGGTGGTTTGTCGATCGAAACCCGTGCGCACCTGGCCGAAAGCCTGAGCTCACTGAGCGAAGCGTTGCGGGCAACGATGTCTCGCAGTTAGCATGAATAAATTCAAACTGAACGAACTGCCTGCCTGGCGTGCTACAGAGTTACTGGCCAGCCGCGAACTTAGCGCCACCGACCTGATCCGCGCCTGTCTGGACCGCGCGCTGGAACGGGATGCAGCCGTTTGTGCTTTCGCGCACCTGGACCCTGACGCAGCGCTGGCCCAGGCGCGCTCGCTCGACGCGGGGCCAGTTCGTGGCCCTCTGCACGGGCTTCCGCTTGGTGTCAAGGACCTGTTCGATACCGCTGATATGCCCACCTCCTACGGCTCACAGATTTATGCCGGCTATCGTCCGAAAGCTGATGCGGCATCTGTTGCCCTCTGCCGCGAAGCGGGTGCCCTGGTGTTGGGCAAGACCGTGACCACCGAGTTCGCCTACTTTCAACCCGGACCGACCCGAAATCCGCTCAATCTTGCTCACACGCCTGGCGGTTCATCGAGTGGCTCCGCGGCAGCCGTGGCTGACCATATGCTGCCGCTGGCATTGGGCACGCAGACAGCAGGCTCCGTCATACGTCCTGCTGCCTATTGCGGTGTAGTGGGCTACAAGCCGAGCATAGGCCGCGTATCGAGGGCGGGCGTGAAAAGCTTGTCGGAGTCGCTCGACAGCGTAGGCAGTTTTGGCCGCTGTGTACGCGATGTCAGCATGCTCGGCGCCGTACTCACCGGCGATAGCCGCCTGAGCCGTACGCCCCAAATCGAAGCTCCGCGCATCGGAGTTTGCCGCGGTCACGGGCCGACCCGGACGCACAACGCACATTGGACCAGGCTGTTTCGACCCTGTCGACGACTGTCGCTGCCATTGCAGACATTGATTTACCGGATGATCTTCCCGATCTGGTGGCATTGCAAAAGGCCGTCATGTATTTTGAGATGTCCCGCGCGCTCAGCCATGAACGCATCTGGCATCGCAACAGCCTCAGTGAACAATTGCGGGTATTGCTCGACGAAGGTATTGCAATCACTGGCGCGGAGCACAGCGCGAACCTCGCCAGGACAGCTTTTGCCCAACGCAGCGTGGATGCGCTGTTTGACAGTTTTGACGTACTGATGTCACCCAGCGCCACCGGCGAAGCGCCAGCCGGCATCGATGCCACGGGTGATCCGGTTTTCTGCCGAGGCTGGACACTGCTCGGCTTACCATGCGTCCACCTGCCCGTTGCCCGGGGCACGAATGGCCTGCCAACCGGAATCCAGCTGGTTGGACGTTTCGGTGATGACTGCCACCTACTCGCGATCGCCGAGTGGGTGCAGGGCAAACTGCTTCGATAAGGAGCCCGACAACCCGAGCTCTTTAATTCGGTAATCGAGTAGGAGGCAGGATCACTCCTGCCGCCCTCTCACACCACCGTACATGCGGTTCCGCATACGGCGGTTCATTAAACATGCTGGAAACGTTGCTGGGTGTCCAGCAGCGAAACCAACCCCAGTGCATCAAAGAAGCGTTTTGGATGCGTCACGTTCATATGACTTGCTCCGGCGTTCCACCAAGGGCCACGTCCGTTGCCTGCCGATTTCCATGCGCGCATTTCATTCAAACCCGCTGCTTGCAGTTTCCTGTTCCGGGTGGCCGGTCGCTTCCATTGCCGCCATAACAGGCAGCGCAGTTTACGCCGTATCCATCCGTCAAGTTCCTGCAACACGCCCCGTACCTCGGTCAGGCGGAAGTAGGACATCCAGCCACGTAGCACCGGGTTGAGTGCGTCGATTGTTTTGCCGAGATTCCGTGAAGAATTCCCAACAATAATCTCGCGCACTCTGTCTTTTAATCGCTTCAAACTGCTGTCGGCGATTTTAAGACGGGTTTGTTTGTGCCGCGTGACGCTGTAGCCCAGAAATTTCCGCTGCCAAGGCCGTGCCACGGCGCTCTTGTTCCGGTTTACCTGAAGCTTCAGTTTCTTCTCCAGATAGCCGGTCATCGCGTCCATCGCGTGCTGTCCTGCCATTTCGCTTTTTACGTAGATGTTGCAGTCATCCGCATAGCGGCAGAAGCGGTGTCCCCGACGTTCCAGTTCACGGTCAAGGTCGGTCAGCAGGATGTTCGACAACAAAGGGGACAGGGGGCCGCCTTGCGGCGTGCCTTCTGTCCTCATGCTGACGATGCCGCCTTCCATCATGCCCGCTTCAAGGTAACGCCGGATCAGTTTCAATACCCGATCATCCTCTACCTTCCGTGCCAGCCGCGACATCAGGATGTCGTGGTTGACGCGGTCGAAGAACTTTTCCAAGTCCATGTCTACAACCCAGCTCCGACCTTGGGCGATGTACTCTTTTGCCGCTTTCACGGCTTGCTGAGCATTTCGCCCCGGCCTGAAGCCATAGCTATGTTCGGAGAATTCGGGATCGAATTGCGGTTGCAGGATTTGCAGCAGTGCTTGCTGGATCAGGCGATCCACCACCGTTGGTATCCCCAGTGTGCGCACCCCGCCGTTGGGCTTGGGTATGTCCACTTTACGGATTGCCGCTGGTATGTAATCACCCGCCAGCAGGGCTGCTTTGACGCTTGGCCAGTGCTGTTGCAGCCATGCTTTGAGGTCGAGTACGCCAAGTCCATCGACTCCGGCAGCACCCTTGTTCCGCATGACCCGCTCATACGCCAGCCAGAGGTTGTTACGTTCGACGACGGTTTCCATCAACCGCAGTCTTTCCGCTTTCGTTTGCCCATCCGCCGCCGTGCCTATCTCAGCACCCATCCCGGCCATTGACGAATTCCGTTCGCCTGCCTCCGTTCGGGTAGCAGTTTCCTGCTTTGTTGCTTCATCAATCTGCATCGAGGTCAGTTGTCCTAATCGCGTTGTTTAATGTT
>JBCKNC010000115.1:0-5665 GCA_038902915.1 Polaromonas sp. | reverse complement strand
CTTCAACGCCGCGCTCGCGGCATACGTCGGCTGACAAATCCAGCGGGAAGCCGTAGGTGTCGTGCAGCTTGAAGGCGATGTCACCCGGCAAGACCGTCGCGCCCTCGCGCCCTCCAGCTGCGTCGCCTGCAAGCGCTGTGTCCAAAATCGTCATGCCAATCTCAAGCGTCTCAAAAAATCGCTCTTCCTCAACCCGCAGCACCTCGGTAATACGCTTCTCATCAGACTTCAAACGCGGATACGCATCGCCCATCAGTGGGACCAAATCGGCCACCAGCTTGTGGAAAAACGGTGTCTTCTTACCCAGCTTGTAGCCATGGCGAATCGCCCGGCGGATGATGCGGCGCTGCACGTAGCCACGGCCTTCGTTGGAGGGGTTTACCCCGTCGCTGACTAAAAATGCGGTGGCGCGAATGTGGTCAGCAATCACGCGCAGGCTCTTGTTGTTTAAATCCTTCTCGCCTATCCCACCAAACACTTCGCGTGATGCGGCTTTGATAAGTGCATCAAAAATATCAATCTCGTAGTTGCTGTGAACCTGCTGCAAGATGGCAGCCAGGCGCTCCAGGCCCATGCCAGTGTCTACACACGGCGCGGGCAGCTTGACCAGGCTGCCATCGGCCTGCATGTCGAACTGCATGAAGACGTGGTTCCAGATTTCGATGAAGCGGTCGCCGTCTTCACCCGGGCTGCCCGGTGGTCCGCCGGGGATGTGCTCGCCGTGGTCGTAAAAAATTTCCGAACAGGGGCCGCAGGGCCCGGTATCAGCCATCATCCAGAAGTTGTCACTGGCGTATTTTTTACCCTTGTTGTCGCCAATCCGCACAATGCGGTCGGCGGGCAAACCAATCTCTTTGTGCCAGATGTCGTAGGCTTCCTGGTCGTCGATGTAGACGGTAACCAGCAAACGCTCAGGCGGCAATTTGTAAACCTGCGTGAGCAACTCCCAGCCCCACTTCAGGCTTTCGCGCTTGAAGTAATCGCCAAAGCTCCAGTTACCCAGCATTTCAAAAAAGGTGTGATGCCGCGCGGTGTAGCCGACGTTCTCCAAATCGTTGTGTTTGCCACCGGCACGCAAACAAGCCTGCACCGATGCGGCACGCACATAGGGGCGTTTGTCGGTGCCGAGGAACACGTCCTTGAACTGCACCATGCCCGAGTTGGTGAACATCAGGGTCGGGTCGTTGCCCGGCACCAGCGAACTCGACGGCACCACGGTGTGGCCCTTGGAGGCGAAGAAGTCCAGAAAGGTCTTGCGGATGTCGGCGACGGTGACGGTAGGGGTAGTGGGGATGGATGAGCTCATGGGTTCAATTATAGATTTTGGCAAGTTATCGACTGCGGTTGCTGCGCGACTGCTCGCGTGCCAGTTCAATGAACTCGGTCACCAATGGACGACTGCGAGAGCCGCGCCGCCACACCAGGCCCACATCGATGCTGGGCACAGCGTCACGCAAGCTACGCACTTCAATATGCGCCGCATCCAGGGTCCAGGGGCGATACAGAAAATCCGGCAGGATGGTGATGCAAGCCCCCATCCCCACTAGGGATCGAACCGCTTCAAGGGAAGATGTGCGCATCAACACCTGGGGGTGCAAGCCATGCCGGGACCACAAGGCATTCAGAACGCTCTCCACGCGGTCTGCCTCCAGCACGATTTGCAGATGGTTGGCGCACTCGGCCAGAGTCAGCTCGGGCCGCTCGGCCAGCGCGTGGTTGGACGCCATCCAGACCCGATTGGGCGAACTGGTCAGCTCCTCGACCACCAGGGCCTGCGGGTCCCCCAAAGCGTTGGACACCATGATCGCCAGATCCACTTCGCCATTGATCAGCAAATGCTCCAGAAACTGGGGGGAGTCTTCCACCACCGAAATATTGACCGAAGGATGGGAGCGCTGAAAGCGGGCAAACAAGTCAGCCAGGTAGTAGCCCGCGACCAGGCTCGTCACACCAAGCGTCAGATTGCCGCTCAAGGTTTCAACCTTGCCGCGCGACACCTGGCTGGCCTCGGCCACCGCCGCGAGCACCTTGCGCGTACTGACCTGAAACCGGTGCCCCTCCTGCGTCAGCAGCATCCCCTTGGAGGTCCGCTCGAACAGACGCACACCCAGCGACTCCTCCAGTTCCTGCACGCTCTTGGTGACCGCTGACTGGGCGATATTGATCATGCGCGCCGCCGCCGCTACGGAAGCGGTCTCGGACACGGTGAGGAAATAGCGAAACTGCTTGAGTGTGATGTGACGTTGCATGTTCAAAACAAGAGCTTGGATATCGAAAATAATACGGGTTATCCCTATCTATCTATTTTATAGATAGATAGAGCTTCGAATATTGAACTTCACAGGCTTGCCTGTCAAGACTACATTCACGGGGCTTTGAGCATCCGGCGAAAGGCCCAGCGTAGCTGGATATCGATCAACCTGAATGGAGTGAATCAATGAAATTCCTAAACTATGTGGTGGTTGCCCTAGGCGCTGCGGCCATTGGCAGTGTCAGCCTCGCTAAACAACCCTTGCAAAAACTTGGCAAAGGTGAAGGCCAAGTCGATATCGTGGCGTGGGCCGGCTACATTGAGCGGGGTGTCACCGACAAGAATTTCGACTGGGTGACGGGCTTCGAGAAGGCCAGTGGCTGCAAGGTCAATGTCAAGACCGCCGGCACCTCCGACGAGATGGTGGCACTGATGAACGAAGGCGGCTTTGATCTGGTCACCGCATCGGGCGACGCCAGCACCCGCTTGATTCGGGGCAAGAAGGTTCAGCCGATCAACGTTAACCTGATTCCAAGTTACAAAAACATCGACGCCCGCCTACAAAAGGCGCCTTGGCACTTTGAGAATAACATCCACTATGGCGTGCCCTACCAATGGGGCTGGAACATTCTGATGTACAACACCAAGGTGTTTGGCGACAAAAAACCCACCAGCTGGAGCGTGGTGTTTGAAGAGCAGACCCTGCCCGACGGCAAGAGCAATAAAGGCCGCGTTCAAGCCTTCGACGGAGCGATCTACATCGCCGACGCGGCCCTCTATTTGATGACGAAGAATCCGGCACTGGGCATCAAGGACCCCTACGAGCTCAATGAAGCCCAGTACAAGGCAGCGCTGGAGCTGCTGCGTGGTCAACGCAAGCTGGTCGGCAAATACTGGCACGATGCGTTTGTGCAGATCGATGACTTCACCAATGAGGGCGTCGTCGCCTCAGGCAGTTGGCAGTTCCAGGCCAACATTCTGGGCTCCAAAAAAGTGCCCGTCGCCACGCTCGTTCCGGTCGAGGGCGCCACCGGCTGGGCCGACTCCACCATGATGCACGTCGAGGCCAAGAACCCCAACTGCGCCTATATGTGGATGGAGCATTCGCTCAACGCGAAGCTGCAGGGCGATCTGTCCGCCTGGTTTGGCTCGGTGCCCGCAGTACCGGCCGCCTGCAAGGGCAACAAGCTGCTGGGCGACGGTGGCTGCGACCGCCAGGGCTTCAAGGACTTTGAGCGCATTCGCTTCTGGAAGACCCCCACTACTCAGTGCAAAACGCAAAATAACCAGTGCATCCCTTATCACAAGTGGGCTTCTGATTACATCACCATCCTCGGCGGCCGTTGATCGACGCCACGCGGGTTGGCAGTGGTCAACCCGCGTGTTTTGACGCTGTTGGCGGCTCACCTTGAACGCGGTTCGTGCTGCCCTTCTCCCTTCTCAAGAAAATTCCTAACCGATGACTCCAGCGATAAGTTTGCGCGAGGTATCGTGCGTGTTTCGTTCGGCGGGCAAGTCCATCCATGCGGTTGATCGCGTCAGTCTTGATGTGCAGCCGGGCGAATTTTTCACGCTGCTGGGACCCTCGGGATCGGGCAAAACCACCTGCCTGCGCATGATCGGCGGCTTCACGCTGCCCAGCAGCGGCAGCATCATGATTGACGGCGCGGACGTGAGCCAGCATCCGCCCTACGCCCGCCCGGTCAACACCGTGTTCCAGGACTACGCCTTGTTTCCGCACATGTCGGTTCTGGACAATGTGGCCTACAGCCTGATGGTGCGTGGCGTCGATCGCGCCAGCCGCGAACGCCGCGCCCATGCCTTGCTGGAAACCGTGCAACTGCCCGATGTGGCACAGCGCAAACCGGCCCAGTTGTCGGGCGGTCAGCGCCAGCGCGTGGCCCTGGCGCGCGCCCTGATCAGCCAACCCAAAGTGCTGCTGCTCGATGAGCCGCTGGGCGCGCTCGATCTGAAACTGCGCGAGCAGATGCAAAGCGAGCTCAAGAGCTTGCAGCGAAAGCTGGGCATTACCTTCATCTTTGTGACCCACGACCAGCATGAAGCGTTGTCCATGAGCGACCGCATTGGCGTCTTCAACCAGGGCCGCATTGAGCAGATCGCGTCGCCCGCCGATCTGTACAACCGGCCCAGCACCCGTTTCGTCGCCGAGTTCGTCGGCGCCACCAACCTGCTGCAGGGCCACGACGCCATGCAGTTCGGGGGCGCCCCGGTCATCATGATCCGTCCCGAGCAGATCGAGCTTGAACTGGGGCCCACAGCGTCCAGGCCCTCGGCTGTGCGCACCCAGGGGCTGGTGCAGGAAGTGCAGTTTTTCGGCTCGTTCTGGCGTGTGCGTGTGCAACGCCCGCCGGGGGCCGAGCCGCTGCTGGCTGACATGCCGGTCCACGGCGCCGCCCGGGCGCCCGCGGTGGGCGATGTGGCGCACCTTTACTGGGGGGATGCGGCGGTGCATCCGCTTGACGACCAGGACACGCCTGCACCATGAAGGCGACCCCGCACACCCTGAGCAAGCCCGACGGGCTGCTCAACCACTTGTCAACCCTGTTGTATACGCGGCGTGGCTTGCTGCTGACCCTGCTGTTGACACCGCCGCTGCTGTGGTTTGGGGTGATTTACCTTGGGTCTTTGTTCAGTCTGCTGGCCAACAGCTTTTTCAGGCTGGACGACTACACGGGCCAAGTGGTGCGAGAAGTGGGTCTGGGCAATTTTGTCGAGATTTTTTCACCCACCTATCTGGACGTGGCGCTGCGCAGCACCGTCATGGCCGTGCTCGTCACGCTGGCCTGTACCGTGATCGGGTTCCCGATTGCCTTATACATGGCGCGTCATGCCCGCGGTTCACTCAAAGCCTTTTTGTTCGTCGCGGTGATGCTGCCGCTGTGGTCGAGCTACCTAGTGCGCGTTTACGCCTGGAAGTTGCTGCTGGCCAAAGAGGGGGCGATCTCCTGGCTGGCGCAAAACCTGCATCTGCAATGGCTGCTCGACGCACTATTGAGCCTACCCGTGGTGGGTGGCAGCTCCATCAGTTTTTCGCCGCTGGGCACCTTCATCGTCTTTGTCTACATGTGGTTGCCATTCATGATTTTGCCGATCCACGCCGCCATTGAACGCATCCCGGGCTCATACCTGGAAGCCTCGAGCGATCTGGGTGCCACGCCCGCGCAGACCTTTCGACAAGTCATTCTGCCGCTGGCCATGCCGGGCATCGCTGCCGGATCGATTTTTTCGTTCTCGCTGACGCTGGGCGACTACATCATTCCGCAGATCATCGGCAACTCCACGCTGTACATCGGCCAGGTGGTGTACCGCCAGCAGGGCGTCGCTGGCAACCTGCCCTTTGCCGCCGCGTTCTCGCTGGTGCCGATTGTCATCATCGGCATCTATTTGTGGCTG
>JBCKNC010000114.1:0-5864 GCA_038902915.1 Polaromonas sp. | reverse complement strand
TGATAAACAAGTTGGCAGCAATTGTCCCCCAAGGCGCTGCTGGCGTTGCGCCGGCAAAAAGTTCGACAAAGCGCTGGGTGCCATATACAAATTCCCAGTTGCCGGGCGCAAATGCGTCAATGCCAAATTCTGGCATATTGAGCACATCCACAATCGCTTGCCCACGGGTAAACAGCACCTCTGCACCGCCCTGTATGGTGTCGCCAGTGTGTATCAACAATGCATTTTTATCTTTGGCGCGTATCTGCTGGATAACAGTCGCTACGCGAGCCAACCCGCCTTCCATGCGACCCACGTTGTCACTGCGCACATTGGCACGAGGAATCAGATGGCCGTGAAAATCGCCGGTATGGATGATGGTGACTTTGTTGCCGTTTGCGTATGCAGAGGTGGCTGCGAACGTTGCGGAGATGGACAGTAAAGCACATGCTAATAAACTAATTTTACGAGACATCATTATTCCTTTCATGTTAAGAACAGGCGGGGGTTAAATTGATTACTGAGCAGACAAAAATAGATCGTCCATTTTTGAATTTGGAAACAGTATCATAAATACATGAGCAGGCGCTTGGCCCATCATGGCGCGATGACTGCTCCACGGCCAGTCGTCGGCGCTTGGGCACAACCCCGCGCGCACGGGGTTGATGGTGACTGGGCCGTCCTTGTGGGACGACTGCGCTGCGCAGGAGCCGGACTGGGATATGACAAACCAATCACCACCCGACTACCCCGACGATCAGCGCACAGTGTGGTGAACCTGCAATGGGTGGCAAAGGCCGCACCGGGGTAGGGCTGTGTCCATGGGCAGCTCGGCGCGTGGTTTGCGATGATAGGGTAAAAATTCTTGGCGAGTCAGCCTGCCGCCAGAGGGTAAACACGTATTCTGAGGACGCGATACGGTGAGATACTTGGCCTCATGCGGTTGAATTTCCTTATCCGTTAAAACCATTTCACTGAGGAGATATATCATGAATCCAACACAGTCGGCCCTGAGGGTAGCGCTGACGGCGCTCTTTCTAGTCTTGCTTCCCAACTCCGGTATGGCAGCTG
This sequence comes from Polaromonas sp., assembly GCA_038902915.1. Classification (GTDB taxonomy): domain Bacteria; phylum Pseudomonadota; class Gammaproteobacteria; order Burkholderiales; family Burkholderiaceae_C; genus Polaromonas. The sequence continues at coordinate 4,814 of JBCKNC010000114.1, read as the reverse complement.
ACAAATTTGCACCTTACGGTTCCTCGGAACTATCCAAGGCGACGTTCAAGCCAGCCAAAATGGCCTATGAATGGTCCGGCACGCCTGAAAATGCCAAGGCAAACCTGCAGCAACTAGTAGCCGTACTGAAGGTGGGGCAGACTTTGCTGCCAGCTGGTTCCAAAATTGAGGTGGTGGTTATCGGTGGCGTTATTGGCGTGTTTGCCAAAGAAAACTACGAAACCTTCCAGGGGGCGATGGACGAGATTGGACAGCTTACTGGCCCACAAGCAAAGATTCCTGTGGAGATCACCTATTGCGGCACTTCACTCAGAGGTGCCGGATACAAAAATGATGACATGCACGGGTTCGGCAAGGTGGTTCCGGCTGGTTACCTTGCGCTGAATCGGCTCTCGCAGGAAGGCTATAGCCATGCCATGGTCAGCGACAACAAGATCCGCGATTCCCGTTACTTCTTTCAGCCTAGCCTGAAGCCTGCCGCCAAGTGAGGGTTGAATTTTGTTTGCACGGCCTCGGTGTTAAAACTCGTCGGGGCCGTACTTAAACAGTAATCAGACCTGAACCCACACCTGTCCGGCTTCTATTTTCACCGGATAGGTCTTGATCGGTTCGTCGGCCGGGTCGCAAGTCGGCTGGCCGGTCGTGAGGTCAAAGTAGCTGCCGTGCAGCGAGCACTTGATCTTGCCGTCCTTGATGCAGCCCAGGTACAACGAGTAATCCTCGTGGCTGCACATTTCATCGACCACATAATGCGTACCGCTGGCATTGCACAGCAGCAGGCGTTTGCCGTCGATGACGACGCGCTTCATCTCGGCTGGCTTGAGTTCGTCGGCAGCGGCAATGGCTACGAATTCGCTCATTTCAACGTACCCGTGCGGCGGCTTTGCCGGAATCCAGCACGGCCCGAATCTGCGTGGCCGCCTCAACGAGGCTCGCGGCACGGCCCACGTGATGCAGGATGATCGAGCCGGCCAGCACCAGGGAGTCATACGTGACGTTCTTGTCGCCCTTCAAGGCCTGCATGCCGGATTCTGCGGCGGCGCGAGCCGTTGCATTAATGTTAATTGCGGCGACGATTTCATCCGCACCTTCTTCGGTGGCTACACTGCTGGGCAGCGGCACCGCACGCAGCGGCTGGTCAATGCCAAGTGCGACCGGATCCACCGTCGCCTCAATTTCAGCGCCCTTGTCGTGATACTGGAAATATTTTCCGGTCTGGCGCAGTGACGGTATCACCCCACCCTCTACACCGCGCACGATACACGCGGTATCAAACCCGGCTTCGCGCGCGAGATCGGCATACACCGGCGGATAGGGCTTGTGCACATAGCCGGTGACGAAATGGGTTTTCAGCTTGCCCATGATCGGCTTGGACAGCACTTCCACCGTGGTCAGCACCTGACGCTTGACCATCTGCGAGCGTAAGGGGATGAGTTTGTGCATCCCCGGGTTGGACTGGGCCTGATCGATGTAAGTCCAGCCCAGCGCCGGGTCGCTCAAACGCGCGGCTGCTTCGACAGGCGTCAGATTCACCGGCACCCCCGCGGCTTCCAGCACGTGACGCGCAGTCACACCATATTTTGGCCCCACCTTGTCGAGGCCGTGGCTGACCACGTGCACGCCCAGCTCCGCCAGCAGCGGGCCGAGGAAAGGCGCGGCGGGCAGGCAGCGAGTGTAGCCATCATAAGGATCGCCAATATCGACCACTTCGTCGACCGCAGCCGTGACCCGCTGGGTAGTTTCGAGCACTGCATCCAGCGCCCCGCGGTTTTCATCCTGCGTCTCACGCTTCATGCGCAGGGCAATAAAGAAAATGCCAACCTGGATCGGATCGATGGCATTTTCGATAATTGCCCTGGTGCCCAGATGGGCCTCGGTGCGACTGATATTTTTGGACAGGTCAGGGCCGGTGGCGATGCGCTGGATGATCGATCGCATCAGGAGCTTGGGATCGGACGGCAGGGTGACGGTGCGCATAATTAACTCCATTGGAAGTTGCAAGAATATGGATAGGACTTCCAACCGCATGAGGCCAAGTATCCCACCGAAAAGCCGCCTCAAAAGCTGCCTTCGAAACCATGCTGACCCTCGGTCGCTGATCTGATTGTCCAAGAATTTGCGCCCCATCATCGCAAACCACGCGCTGCGCTGCGCATGGGCACAGCCCAACCCCACCCCGGTGCGGCCTTCGCAACCCCCCTTTTACGGTTCAGCAGGAGTTTTTGGGGTCAGAGCCCAAATTCGCCGAGCCTACGGCTCGCCCGGAGGGCGCGGTGCGATGCACCGCAGCGAAATTGGTGTCTGACCCCAATAACTCCCGGGGTAGTCGGGTGGTGATTGGTTTGTCATATCCCAGTCCGGCTCAGCATCAACACCCTCCCCAGGCGCCTGCGCAGCACAGTCATCTCGCAGCGGTGGCCCGCGTGCCGGGGTGATGCGCGGAGCTTGGCTGTCGACGCCGATGTGCTCCAGGATCTTGTGGCTGTCTGCGCTGAAGGTGATGATGCGCATGGAGCCTCCGCAGTGCGGCCCACAGATTGCGACTGTCATGCCTTGGCCTTCTTGCGTTTGCCCTCGAGCATGAGAATGTACAGCGTGCTGCCGACGATCACGATGGTGCCGAGCAGGCTCCACAGGCCCGGCACTTCGCCGAACATGAGGAAGCCGAAGACCGCCGCATAGACGATGCGCAGATAGTCGAACGGCAGCACCACCGTGGTCTCGGCGAGCGACACGCCGCGCGTGATGCAGGTCTGGCCGACGATGCCGAAGAAGCCGACCAAAATCAGCAGGCCCAGCTCGGGCAGCGTCGGCGTCTGCCACACCAGCAGCGCTGGGATGAGCGAGAAGATCGCGCCCCAGAAGGCGTAATAGAACATGATCACAGTGGTGCTCTCGGTCTTCGACAGCTGCTTGATGGCGACGATGACCAGCGCGCCGAAGAAGGCGCCGAGGGCGCCGATCAACACGCCGAGATCAAAAGTCGCCGGACCGCCGCCGAGGCCGAACGGCCGCGTCATGATCAGGATGCCAGCGAAGCCGATCATGGTCGCCGTGCCGCGCTTCCAGCCCACCGTTTCACCCAGGAAGGCGGCCGCCAGGACGATCATGAACAGGGGACGCGAAAATTGCAGCGCCATGGAATCGGCGAGCAGCAGATGCGTGATCGAATAGAAGAAGCAGAAATTCCCCAGGATGCCGATGCCGCCGCGCGTCATATGCATCAGGGGAATTTTCGTGCGGCAGATGCCCCAGCCCTGCTGAAAGGCCAGTGGCAGGATGAACAGCAGGCCGACGAAAGAGCGAAAGAACAGGATTTGGAAACTGTCGAGCCGCGCGCCCAGGAATTTCACCAGGATCGCCATGCAGGTAAGCAGAAGCGCGCCGACCGTGACATAAACCGCGCCACGGAAATTATCGCTGAGCGAGGACCAGCGGGCGGCAATGAGCGAGAACAGATGCCCCTTTCGCAAAGTCGCAAACGAAGACGGATCGGTTGGCTGTTCCATTACGCTCACTTGCTACACGAATAGATGACTGGCCTCACTCGACTTCCAGCAACGCAATAGACTTAAGGATAGATGCTATGGATGCCTCCCTCCTTAAGGGGGGAATTGTGACACTGCGATAGAACAGCCGTCAATCAGGAAGAAACCACCAGCACGGGGTGGATCCTCTGATGGATACGGCATCAAAGTGCCCAAGGTGTGATAGACCAAGGTCTTCACTAAACAACAGAGGATCCACCATCAATCGTAATACAAGAATGAACGCCGGACAAATCATCGGCACCATGAACGGCCAACAAGTGCTCGCTCTGGACATCGCCAAGCAGGTGTTTCAGATGCACACGGTGAACATGGGTACGGGTGAAATCGTCAACGTGCAGATCAAACGCGCCAAGATGATGGAGCACTTTGCCAACCGCACCGCCTGCCTGGTGGCCATTGAGGCCTGTGGTGGTGCGCACCACTGGGCTCGGAGCTTAAGCAAACTCGGCCATACGGTGCGACTGTTGCACGCAAAAATAGTGCGCCCCTTTGTCAGTGGCAACAAAACCGATGCCACTGATGCACGAGCGATCTGGTTGGCGGTGCAGCAGCCTGGAGTCAAGTTTGTGGGAGTCAAGTCGGCAGCGCAGCAAGCGACCCTGACCCTGCACCGCCAGCGCGAGCTGCTCATGAAAATGCGCATCATGCAGACCAACGCCTTGCGCAGTCTGCTCTACGAGTTTGGTGCCACCTTTGCTAAAGGAAACCGGACCTTGTTCAAGGAGATTGAGGCCACCCTGGAACGGCTGACTGAGACCTTGCCGCAGATGGTGGGTGACAGCCTGCGAGAGCAGGTGGTGCGCATCAAGGCGATTGAGGTGGACATGCAGGCCATTCAGATGCGCCTGCAACTGCAGCTCAAGCAAGACCCCCAGATGCAGCGCATTGCCCAGATTCCTGGTGTGGGGTTATTGACTGCCACCGCAGCCATTGCCACGATGGGAGAGGCCAGCGCCTTCAAATCGGGCCGAGAGTTCTGCGCCTGGTTGGGCTTGGTGCCCAAACAGACGGGCAGCGGTGGACGGGTGAAATTGCTGGGCATCTCCAAACGCGGGGATACCTACTTGCGAGTCCTGCTCATCCACGGTGCCCGAAGTGTGACAAGCGCACGCCAAAGAGCCGGGGCCGTGGCTACAGCAGATCAAGGCTCGCCGCCCTGCCAACGTGGTGTGTGTGGCGCAGGCGGCCAAGATGGCCAGAACTATTCTGGGCGATAACAGCCAAAGAGCAGGATTACCAGAGAGACTTCAAGAGCGTCAGGCC
>JBCKNC010000113.1:0-6019 GCA_038902915.1 Polaromonas sp. | reverse complement strand
TGATAGGCCTCAATGCGCGTTGCCCCGTGCGGTTTAGCTACTGATGCCGTGGCGTATGCGGCGGCAAGGTCGTGTGGGGTTTAATATCTGGACGCTGGCAAAAAGGGCTTGAATGGATAACAAACAACGCAACGAATTGGTCGTTTATAAAGAAGGGGCGGTTCAAACAACCGGCCAGGGACCCAGGGCAATTCTCTCTAGCATGGTGTCAGATGTACTCACGCTTGCGAGGCCACCTGCAAATGCTTTATCGCGCGTCCGATTTCGTATTGGCAACTACGACCTGTGTGAACCGGATTACAAGCAAATATTGATGTGGGCGAAAGCGTTGGCCCTTGAGCCGGTAGAGGTCATTCTGAGACTTACGAGGGGTTCAGATGGGACATGGACAGGGGAGCCAATCCTCAAAGTCGATAACGGATCAATCGTGACATTGACGTGGGATTTTGAACTTCTGCCACTTTCGATATTTGAATGGACATCGGGGCTACTGATTCAGGAAATCAGTTTTAAAGGTCCGATCACCGCGCCTAAATTGTCGCTCCGTTTTCCTCTGTTAATACGATTGACTTGCATGGAGATTGGCTTGACTGAGCTTGATCTTTCGAAGGTACCAGAACTCAGTACGCTATTGTGCGAAGGAAACCAACTGACTGAGCTTGATCTTTCAAAGGTACCGGCACTAACGACTCTCAACTGCCCAAAAAACCAACTGACTGAGCTTGATCTTTCAAAGGTGCCGGAACTTAGCAAGCTATTGTGCGAAGGAAACCAACTGACTGAGCTTGATCTTTCGAAGGTACCAGAACTCAGTTGGCTATTGTGCGAAGGAAACCAACTGACTGAGCTTGATATTTCCAAGATACCGGAACTCAGTTGGCTACGCTGCCACGGAAACCAACTGACTGAGCTTGATATTTCCAAGGTGCCAGCACTAACGCTTCTCTTCTGCCAAAAAAACCAACTGACTGAGCTTAATCTTTCGAAGGTGCCGGAACTCAGTTTTCTACGGTGCAACGGAAACCAACTGACTGAGCTTGATATTTCAAAGGTACCTCATCTGACTGCACTCTACTGCAGTTACAACCAACTCACAGAACTCGACCTCTCTCAGGTACCCAATCTCACTGCACTCGACTGCATCGGCAACCAGCTCACGGAACTCGACCTCTCTCGGGTACCTAATCTCACTAGACTCGACTGCATCGGCAACCAGCTCACGGAACTCGACCTCTCTCAGGTACCTAATCTCACTGCACTCTACTGCATCGGCAACCAACTGACTGAGCTTGGTCTTTCAAAGGTGCCCTTACTTAGCGTTCTATGGTGTGGCAGAAACCAACTGACGGTGCTCGACATTCGGCACCTGATGAACCTGAAAGAAGTCAGTTGCGATCCCTCAGTGAAACTAAAGAAGCGAGCAGATCAGGTGCGCAAAAATGGATAAAACAAACTGGATACTCATCGACACCGAGACCACTGGGTTCGTTGCACCCATTTTCGTCGTCGAAATAGGAGCGCAAAAAATGTGCGGCTGGGTGCCCATCGGCCCACCATTTCGCAGGCTGATAAACCAGAATGCGGACATCCCCCCTGAGGCGGCACGTGTTCACGGTTACACACGCGAGATTCTGGAACGTGATGGCGACCCTGCGCAAGACGTTTACCGTGACTTCGCAAAGTACGTTGGCGACCTGCCCATCGTTGCCTACAACCTGTCGTATGACCTTGATGATGTGCTGTTACCGGAATGGCAACGGCTTGGCATCAGGCGGATAGGAACTGAGGGCTTTTGTGCGCTGAAATTGGCGCAGCGCTTGCTGGACCCGGTGCCAGCCGGAAACTGCAAACTTCAAACTCTGCGCCAATACTACCGGTTGCCAGAACGTGGTGCGCACACCGCATTGGGTGATGTTGAAACGGTTGCCGACTTGCTTGCTAACGTACTGCAGCCGATAGCACAGAAGCGAGGCCTCGCATCCTGGGATGACATTTACACCTATTCAAAATCAGCCTGGTTCCCCTCCCGTATTAGCTTCGGAAAACACAAAGGTCGAAACTTCAGAGAGGCACTGGACGACCGCGATTTTCATGGCTGGTTCAATTGGTTGTCAGGCTCCACAAATGAGCGCAGCGCGAAGATGGGACGCTGGTATTTGGAGCAGCTTGAACGCGGTGACCCCGGCGACGTGCAAGCTGCCCAGGCGGTATTCGACCACACGTCAGACGCTAGCATCGTAGTAGCTGTTGAGTCTACAGAGACCGGGATTCAGGTCTACATAGATCCGGTAGTTGAACAACTTCGGTTGCAGATTGCCGCAACCCGATCACGACTCGCTGAGCTGGAAGCGCAGTACACCCAAGACCTCCACGCGGTCGATGTCGTGCGGGCAACCATCTTCAAACTGCTCAAGAACCAATACCAGGCGAGAGACCGCTTACGCTTGGTGATCCAGTACCGCAAAAAATTCCTGTCTACCCTGCTGCAGGTTGGTGTGGAGGAAGCCGAAACTGTCGCGCACGACTTCTCCAAAGCCCAGGCCAAGTCGAACGCAGACTACGAGCAACTTGATGCAGCGACTGCCAAACACAGGTCTTTATCTGATGATGAAGGGGTTGAGCTCCAACCACTGTGGAAAAAGTTGGTCCGGCTTTATCACCCCGACCGGTTTACCAACGAGACCGACAAACTCGAAGCAATGCAACAACTGACCAGTGCCATCAATCAGGCGCGGGACCAGGGGGATTTGAAGACCTTGCGTGAAATCGCTAATGACCCGCAAGGTTTCATGCGCCGTCAAGGTTGGAATAGTTTGAGCTTCGAGGACTCTGACCAAGTCGCAGACCTGCAACGAATGTATGAAATGCTGCAGCTCAAGGTTTTTGAAACCCTGGAGTCGCTGAACAGGCTGCACGACAGCCCAGACTTTGAACTCCAAAAACTGTGCGCTTTGAAGCCAGACCTCATTGGTGAAGTCGCAAATGCGCAGGCAGATTCTATTGACCTGGAAATCAATGCTCTTGAATCGGAAGCGAAGAAGTTGCAAGCTGAAATACAAGAGCTTACCGGTGAGTCAGCCCAACCCATTGAGTAGCCTGTTACGTTGCACGGCATTCAAGGTTCAGGGACCCCCTGATGTTCCAGGTCTATCCGGGAACTTGCTGGCTTTGATAGCCGCTGTTGACGCGACAGCTGCCGCCGCGATCTCGCGCGCCTGACTCTCGAACGCCTGACAGTAGACTTGAAGGTCATCGGGGTACCTCGTTTCGCCGAGCAAACGCAGCTCTTTGATGAGGTAGCTGTAGTAGAAGCAACTGGATTTCACGGCTAGATCCAGCACCGGGTAATTATCGACCTTATCCAATTCGATGTGATGAGCAACCAGATTGTCACGGTATTTCTTCATCTCGTTCCAGTAGGCTGCCCATTCATCAGCAGTTACCCGAACTGCTCCGAATAGGCCATCTCGAAATTGACCGTGATCCGCCGACGGGACAATCTTCTTCCAGTGCGTAGCTTCACCGTCAGAGCCGAAAACCTTGCACCATTCGAGAACGGCGATATCGAGTTGGTTACCGTGGATGAGACGCCAGAAATTTAAATGTGGTTCCGGGTCAACTTCCGTCAAAGCGCGCTTCATCATCGTGCTTCGAGCAAGATGCACGAGGCGAAACAAGTGTGCGGTGAGTTCCTCGCGGCGGGTCATGAGCTATGAAACATAACGTAGAATTACGGTCCAAGACCCACTTCAACGGAATGCTCCGGCACGGAGGATCCCGCTTGGTGAAACCCAAATTGGATGGGCTGGGATGCCGCGTCAAGTAATGCAGCTACGAGGCTATGCGGTAGAACCAGACCGTGCTGGAAAGCCCCGCTCGGGGCTGTTCGATGCACGTCAGCCGAGAAGTAATTCCCACCCAGCGCTACCTTTGAGCACGGAAGATATCGGATTGTTGAGCCGTCTGGCAGAGGCATTGATCGGCACATTAGTTGAAGCAGAGTCTCTAACTCAGGATGGGGCGATTGGTGGAGAAAAACGAAATGTGTGAAATCGCTCATAACAAACCTAACGTGATGTAGATCGTCGGATAAAACCAGCAGCCCACACCCCAAAGGACTGCGCCGCCGACTCGCAAACCGCAGTATGACATCGTTCATACGGAGTGAAGTTTTGAACCACGCCTAGTGATGTGAAATAGGCGCAGCCATCCGATGGAATGACCAGTTAAAGTCGGTCCAACCAATAGCCGGGTCGCCGCCGATGGGGCGCGACCACAAGCACCTCAATCTCCGTACCCGACTGGCGATAGAGAATGTTGTACGGGAAACCCGGCACTCGATACCTCCGGATCCCAGGGGGAAATTCGACGCGAAACCGGTCTGGATTCTCACAAACCGTGACCATCGCAGCCTCGAATGCCGTGAGATACCGTGCGCCCAATCCAGCGCGCTGATCCTCGTAGTAGGCAATATGTTCAAGGTGCTCAGCGCGCGCCTCAGTACTGAAGAAATAACTCACTTCAGCAAGGCTTGAGCTTGACGACGTACTTCGTCAGCGGAAACACGCTGTGCCGCTCCCCGATCTATGTCTTCGGCACGTCGCGCTGCCTCTAGCAGCCATAGCTGCGCAATCTCAGACTCGGACAACGAGTCCAAGCTCGACAGGAGCTGCTCCGCAAGTTCCGCGCGCGCCTGCACGGGAAGCGATAGAGCTTCTCGACGGATTGTTTCGGTGTTCATAACGAGAATAGTAGCACTGTCACAAGCTGGCTTTAACGTGATGCAGCTCATCGGATAAACCGATGATCCCAGTTTATTCGACCGGATAAAACCAGCAGCCCTCACCCCAAAGGACTGCGCCGCCGACTCGCAAGCCGCAGTATGACATCGTTCATGTGGCCATCGGTTGAGTCATAGGCAAACCATTCAAAAGTCACATTGCCAGTGTTACCCCAAAGCAGCCTTTTTGAACCACGCCGAAAAAAGCCAATCTGGTCAGAGCGAAGTAGTGCGGCTCAAGAGGCTCTAGCGCATCGAATAAAATATGCGGCAGCAGGGGTAGCAGCCAGCGCCCGTGCCATCTACCGGGCACCTCTATAAATTCAGATTTTTAGGATGAAGTGCTAGGCGGACGGAACGCAGCAACCGGAACGTACTTCAGGTACGTGAGGATTGCGAGTACCGCCCAACGACGCAATTCGCCTGAAAAATGAATTTATAGAGGTGCCCTACCGCTATTTACCGAACAGGACGGCCATGACCAGCCCCACCACATCAGCCGCAGCCGCCACAGCACGCACTCCCTGCCACCGCCTTCAGGTCGCGACCAACCTGTATCAATTCATAGAAGACCAGGTGCTGCCGGGCACCGGCGTCACCAGCGCCAACTTTTGGCAGGGGTTCGATGCGCTTGCACACGACCTGGCCCCGAAAAACATCGCCTTGCTGGCCGAGCGTGACCGCCTGCAAACCGCGCTGGATGCCTGGCACAAGGCCAACCCGGGCCCGATCAGCGATATGCCGGCTTACCGCGCTTTCCTGAAACAAATTGGCTACCTGGTCCCGGTCCCGGTTACGGGCACGGTGCAATGCGACACCACCCAGGTAGACCAAGAACTGTCCCAACTGGCGGGCCCGCAACTGGTGGTGCCGCTTCTCAATGCCCGCTATGCCCTGAACGCCGCCAATGCACGTTGGGGCTCGTTGTACGACGCCCTGTATGGGACCGATATGATCAGCGAGACGAATGGCGCCGATAAGGGCTCGCGCTACAACCCGGTTCGCGGCGCCAAGGTGATTGAATACGCCCGCTATGTTCTGGACCGCATCGCCCCCCTCGCCAAGGGATCACATATTGATAGCACGCTATACAGCGTTCAAAACGGAAAACTCTGTGTCCGTCTCAAAGATGGCGCGACCACCGAACTGCTTCAAAGTAGCAAGTTCATAGGCTACCAGGGCAGTGCATCTGGAGCGTCGTCGATCTTGCTGCGCAACAATGGACTTCATATCGACATC
>JBCKNC010000112.1:0-6149 GCA_038902915.1 Polaromonas sp. | reverse complement strand
TGCGTGTCGGCAGGCCGGCAAAGCGGTTGGCAAAGGTCTGTAACTGGGGCCGCTCGGCCACCAGCGCAGCAAAGGCGTCGCTCAGCGTGACGGCTGCGCCTATCGCGATGTGGTGCTCGTAGGTTTCAATACGTCGCAGTTCCTGCACTTTGGTGAGGTCCAGCACCTGACTGAACTGCATGTGCATTTTGGTGACCCACAGGCCCACGTCGGTGCAGCCGGCGACGAGTTGCGCCTCGGGATGCGCGGCGCGCGCGGCCAGCAGGGCGGGCAGGGTGGGGGGGGACATGTACCCGGATGGTTGAGTTAAATCGACCTCACACCCTTGATTGGCAGACGCCAACAGCTTTAGTTTTGATAGCAAGGCAGCTTCATCGACCCACATCGCTGGCAGCGACGCCATCTGTAGCGCGGCGTCAAAAATCGGCCGGTAGCCGGTGCAGCGGCACAGATTGCCCGACAGCTCCTGCTGCGCCAGCTCGCGCGTGATGGCCCGGCCCTGATTCACATGGTTCTGGTACATGCCGAACAGGCTCATGACAAAGCCGGGGGTGCAAAAACCGCACTGCGAGCCATGGCACTGAACCATGGCTTCCTGCGCTGGATGCAGGATACCGTCGGCGGCAGCTAGGTCTTCCACTGTCCACAGCGCCAAACCGTGCACCGAATGCGCCAGCTGAATACAACTGTTGACGGCCCGGTAGCGGATGTGCTCGCCCTCGGCCTCGCCGAGCACGACGGTACACGCGCCGCAATCGCCTTCGCCGCAGCCTTCCTTGGTGCCCGTGCTGCACAGGTCTTCACGCAGCACTTCCAAAAGCGTGCGGCTAGGTGGTACATTGGCTAGCGTTACAGTTTCACCGCGTCGCAAGAATCGAATCGGAGTTGTCATTGAATACAGCGTATCACGCGTTGCAAACAGCGTGCCACAACTATGATGATTACCATGATGATCTGTCATGAATAGCCCGCCGCGCCTGCAACTCACGGGCATCACCAAGGCCTACCCGGCGGTGGTCGCCAACAGCGATGTCTCGCTGAGCGTGCAGCCCGGCGAGATCCATGCCGTGCTCGGTGAAAACGGCGCCGGCAAATCAACGCTGATGAAGATCATCTACGGCGCGGTCAGGCCCGACGCCGGCACGGTCCAGGTCGATGGCCGCAGCGTCGTGATCCGCAACCCGCAGGAAGCGCGCGCGCTGGGCATCGCCATGGTGTTTCAGCACTTCAGCCTGTTTGACACGCTGACAGTGGCCGAGAACGTCTGGCTCGGCTTGGACAAAAGCCTGAGCCTGACCGAAGTGTCGCGCCGCATCACCGCGACCACGCAGGAATACGGCCTACAGTTAGAGCCGACGCGGCCAGTGCACACGCTGGGTGTCGGTGAGCGCCAGCGCGTGGAGATTGTGCGTTCGCTGTTGACCGACCCCAAGATCCTGATTCTTGACGAGCCGACCTCGGTGCTGACGCCGCAGGCGGTTGAAAAGCTGTTTGAAACGCTGCGCCTGCTGGCCGCGCGCGGCTGCAGCATTTTGTACATCAGCCACAAGCTGCATGAAATCCGCGCCTTGTGCAGCGCCTGCACGGTGCTGCGCGGTGGCAAGGTCACCGGCGTGTGCGACCCGCGCGAGGAGTCCAACGCCTCGCTGAGCCGCCTGATGATTGGCGCCGAGCCGCCTGCCCTGGAGCACCGTGAGCAGGCAGCGGGCACCACCGTGCTTGAGGTATGCGATTTGAGCCTGGACCGCGAGGACCAGTTTGGCGTGGACCTGCAGCGCATTGCGTTGACGGTGCACGCCGGTGAGGTGGTCGGTATTGCCGGTGTCTCGGGCAACGGGCAAAAAGAGCTGCTGTATGCGCTGTCGGGTGAAGACACGCGCGCTGCGGCGGCATCGATTCAGGTCGCAGGAAAGGGCGTGGGTCGGCTCGGCCCCATGCAGCGTCGCGCGCTGGGCCTGCATTTTCTGCCGGAAGAGCGGCTCGGGCGCGGTGCGGTGCCGACGCTGAGCCTGGCGCACAACCTGCTACTGACGCGCCGCGAGGCGGTGGGCCGCAGCGGCTGGCTCGGGCTGCGCGCGCTACAGGCGCAGGCGGCTGGCATCATTGCGCGCTATCAGGTCAAGGCCGGTGGCCCGCAGGCGGCGGCGCAGTCGCTGTCGGGCGGCAATCTGCAGAAATTCATCATCGGCCGCGAGATCGAGGCGCAGCCGACGCTGCTGATTGTTTCGCAGCCGACCTGGGGCGTGGACGTCGGCGCGGCCGCGCAGATACGCGGCGAGATTCTGAAGCTGCGCGGCAATGGCTGCGCGGTGCTGGTGGTCAGTGAAGAGCTCGAGGAGCTGTTTGAGATCTGCGACCGGCTGTATGTGATGGCCAAGGGCCAGCTCTCGCCGTCGCTGCCGCGTGTGGACGCCACGGTGGAACTGGTCGGGCAGTGGATGAGTGGGCTGTGGACACAAACGGATGAAGGGAGTACCCATGCTCAAGCTTGAAGCCCGCCCGCAGCCTTCGACGTGGTGGAGCTTCGGCTCGCCGCTGCTGGCGCTGCTGATCACCGTGCTCATCGGTGTGCTGCTGTTTATGGCGCTGGGCAAAGACCCGGTGCGCGGTCTGCTGGTCTTTTTCTGGGAGCCGATCAAGTCCCCGTATGCGCTGGGCGAGCTGATGGTCAAGGCGACGCCGCTCTTGATCATTGCGCTGGGCCTGGCCGTGTGCTTTCGCTCCAACGTCTGGAACATCGGTGCCGAGGGCCAGTTTGTGATTGGCGCCGTGGCGGCCGGTGGTGTGGCCCTGCTGGCCGACAAGACGACCGGCGCGTGGATTGTTCCGGCCATCATCGCGGCCGGCGTGCTGGGCGGCATGGCCTGGGCCGGCATCACCGCGCTGCTGCGCGACCGCTTCAATGCCAACGAAATCCTGGTCAGCCTGATGCTGGTCTATGTCGCCGACATGGTGCTGAGCTACCTGGTGTTTGGCCCCTGGAAAGACCCGCAGGGCTACAACTTCCCGCAGTCCAAAACCTTTGAGACGGTGACGCAGATCCCGCGCCTGCTGCCGGGTTCGCGCGTGACCATCGGCATTCTCCTGGGCCTGGCTGGCGCGGTGGTTTTGTGGCTGTTCCTGTTTCGCACCTATGCCGGGTTTGCCCAGCAGGTCGGTGGCCTGGCGCCAGCGGCGGCGCGTTATGCGGGGTTTTCTTCGCGCAAGGCCTTGTGGGTGGCCCTCTTGACCTCGGGCGGCGCGGCGGGTCTGGCCGGTGCGCTGGAGGTGGCCGGCCCGATTGGCCAGCTCACGCCCTATGTGCCGGCCGGTTATGGATTTGCGGCGATCATCGTCGCCTTTGTCGGGCGCCTGCACCCGGCGGGCATGGTGTTTTCGGCGATTTTGATGAGCATGTTTTATATCGGCGGTGAGCTGGCGCAGTCGCGCCTGGGCCTGCCCAAGTCGCTGACCGGGGTGTTCCAGGGCCTGCTGCTGTTCAGCCTGCTGGCCTGCGACACCTTGATCACCTACCGCATCAAATTTCGCAAGGAGACTCGCTGATGGACTCCACCGCGCTGCTGCTGGCGGCCACCCTGAGTGCCGGCACCGTGCTGGCGATCGCGGCGCTGGGCCTGCTGATCAACGAAAAAGCCGGCATCGTCAACCTTGGCGCCGAGGGCATGATGCTGTGCGCCGCGATTGCCGGCTTCGCTGCCGTGGTGCATAGCGGCAACATCTGGCTCGGTTTTCTGGCGGGCATGGCGGCCGGGGCCGTGCTCGCCGCCATCTTTGGCGTGCTGGTGATCTGGCTGAACACCAACCAGTATGCGACCGGACTGGCGCTGAGCCTGTTTGGTGCGGGCTTCTCGGCGTTTGCCGGCATCAAGTATGTGCAAGAAAAACTGCCCGAGCAGAGCCAGTACGCCTTGCCCTGGCTGGGCGATCTGCCTTTTGTCGGGCCGGCGCTGTTTCGCCAGCACCCCATGGTCTATATCGCCATCGGGCTGACCGTGGGGCTGATCTGGTTTTTGTACCGCACCCGCGCCGGTTTGGTGCTGCGCTCGGTCGGCGAAAGCCCGGAATCGGCGCACGCCCTGGGCTACCCGGTGCGGCGCATCCGGCTTGCGGCTGTGGTGGCCGGTGGCGCCCTGTGCGGCCTGGCCGGCGCCTATGTCTCGGTGGTTTATACGCCGCTGTGGGTCGAGGGCATGATTGCCGGCAAGGGCTGGATTGCGCTGGCGCTGACCACCTTTGCGACCTGGCGTCCGGCACGGGTGTTGCTTGGGGCTTACCTGTTTGGCGGCGTGACCATGTTGCAGTTTCACCTGCAGGGGCTGGGAGTTGATGTGCCGCCCCAGTTCCTGACGATGTTGCCCTACCTGGCGACCATCGTGGTGCTGGTGCTGATCTCGCGGAACCCGCGCTGGATCAGGCTGAACATGCCAACATCGATTGGCAAGCCTTTCTATCCGGGCTCATGATTTTTCCGGCTCATAATCTAGTTTTCCGCCAACCTTGGCTTAACCGTCGCTACAGGAGACGACATGACTGACTTGCAAAAACGTTCATTACTCAAGCTGGCTGCACTTTCGGCCATCGCTTCCGCCGCGCTGGTCGGCTGCGGCAAAAAGGAAGAACCGGTCAAGGCTGCTGCCCCCGCCCCCGTGGCGGCCGCGCCGGCTAAGCCGGCACCCTTGAAAATCGCCTTTGCCTACGTCGGACCGGTCGGCGACGGCGGCTGGACTTTCGCGCACGACAACGGCCGCAAGGCGATTGAAAAAGAGTTTGGCGACAAGGTTGTCACCAGTTATGTTGAAAAAGTGCCCGAGTCGGCCGACGCCGAGCGCGTACTCCGTGACATGGCCAGCCAGGGCAACACGCTGATTTTCGGCACCACCTTCGGCTACATGGAGCCCATGCTCAAAGTGGCTGCCGACTTCAAAAACGTCAAGTTCGAGCACGCCACCGGCTACAAAACCGCCGACAACCTGCGCACTTACGACAGCCGCACCTACGAAGGTGCCTACATGGCTGGTGTGATCGCCGGCAAGATGAGCAAAAACGGGAAGCTGGGCGTGGTTGGCTCCATCCCCATCCCTGAAGTGGTGCGCAACATCAACGCCTTTACACTCGGCGCGCAGTCGGTCAACCCCAAGGTCACGACCAAGGTGGTGTGGGTCAACGAGTGGTTCAACCCGCCGAAAGAAACCGAAGCCGCCACTGCGCTGATCAACGGCGGCGCCGACGTGTTGTTCCAGAACACCGACTCGTCGGCTGTGCTGCAGACCGCTGAAAAAATGGGCAAGCGCGCCTTCGGCTGGGATAGCGACATGACCGCCTACGGCCCCAAGGCACACCTGGGCTCGGCCATCATCAACTGGGGTCCTTACTACATCAAGGCCGTGAAAGACGCGCTGGACGGCAAGTGGGCGACGGGTCAGGTCTGGTGGGGCGTGAAAGAAGGTGCCATCGACATGGTGTCGATGGCCGCCGACGTGCCGGACGATACCAAAAAACGCATCGACGAGATCAGGTCCGGTTTGAAAGCCGGCACTTTCCAGATCTGGAAAGGCCCGATCATGGACAACACCGGCAAAGAGCTGATCGCCAAGGATGTGGTGGCCGACGACAAGTTTCTCGGCGGCCTGAAGACCTATGTGAAGGGCGTTGAAGGTAAGGTGCCGGGTAACTGACCACGCCCCATGGGATGCCTTTAATGCGATCATCCAAAGCTGCCTTCGGGCGGCTTTTTTGTTTCTGGAGTTTTTATGACTGCTTTAAAAGATATTCCTGCTGATCGCCTGCCCGATCTGCTGCGGCATATGCCCAAGGCCGAGCTGCACATTCATATTGAAGGCTCGCTTGAGCCTGAGCTGATTTTTGCGCTCGCCAAGCGCAATGCTGTAGCGATCCCGTATGCCAGCATTGAAGAGCTTCGCAGCGCTTACGCCTTCACCAACCTGCAAAGCTTTCTGGACATTTATTACGCTGGCGCCAGCGTACTTTTAAAAGAGGTGGACTTCTACGACATGGCGCACGCCTATTTTGTAAAAGCGGCGCAAGACAATGTTGTCCATGCCGAGCTGTTTTTTGATCCGCAGACCCACACGGTACGTGGTGTCAGCATGGGTGCCGTCATCAATGGCCTGCACCGCGCCTGCGTGGAT
>JBCKNC010000111.1:0-6324 GCA_038902915.1 Polaromonas sp. | reverse complement strand
TAACGCAGAAGAGCACCCGGTAGCGCTGCAACTCGGCGGCAGCGAGCCCAACGACCTGGCGCATTGCGCCAAACTCGGCGAGCAGTGGGGCTACAACGAGATCAACCTGAACTGCGGCTGCCCTAGCGAGCGCGTGCAGCGCGGATCGTTTGGCGCCTGCCTGATGGCCGAGCCACAACTGGTGGCCGACTGTGTCAAGGCGATGGCAGATGTGGTGACTGTGCCCATCACCGTCAAGCATCGCATCGGCATCGACAAAAGCCAGAGCTATGCATTCGTGCGTGACTTTGTCGGTACCGTAAGCCAAGCCGGTTGCAACACCTTCATCGTCCACGCGCGCAATGCCTGGCTCAAAGGCCTGAGCCCGAAAGAAAACCGTGAAGTACCGCCACTGAATTACGAGATGGTCTATCGGCTGAAAAAAGACTTTCCCGAGCTAACCATCGTCATCAATGGCGGCATCACCACAGCCAGCCAGATTGCAAACGAACTACAGCACGTCGATGGTGTGATGTTGGGGCGGGGCGCGTATCACAACCCGTGGGTCATGGCCGATTGGGACCAAGCGTTTTTTGGCGATTCAGTCTGTGTAGCCACTACCGCAAGCCGTGAAAGCATTGAAGCGCAAATGTGCGACTACATGGCGGCGCAGTTTGCAGCACATGGCACGCCGTGGAGCGCCATTGCCAGGCACATGCTGGGCCTGCGCCACGGCATGGCAGGCAGCCGCCGCTGGCGCCAGGTATGGAGCGACCACCGCCTCAAAACGCTGCACCCGCGTGACGTGATGGCGCTGGCGCATGCGCCAATCCAGTCGCAAACCCAAATCGACCCTATTCATGCGTGACGACGCTGCGCTTCACGCGAATCAAGTGCGCCTGGCGATGACCATGGTCTGGCTGGTGCCCGCGCTCTGGTCGGTTAACTATGTTGTGGCACGGATGGCACCTGGCGTTATTGGCCCTTATGCGCTAGCGCTGGGCCGCTGGCTGGTGGCGGCTGTCGTGCTGGCGTGTTTTTGCGGACCAGAGCTGTGGCTGCGGCGTGTAGAAATAGCACGCCTCTGGTGGCAGTACGTCATTCTTGGCACCCTGGGCATGCTGATGTGCGGTGCGTGGGTTTACCAGGGCGCACATTCAACCGGGGCCATCAATATTGCGTTGATTTATTCCGCCTCGCCCGTGCTGATAGCGCTGGGCGCTGCCGTGTGGTTCGGTGAATACTTCCGCTGGCGGCAGATAGCGGGCGTGCTGCTGGCGCTGGCAGGCGTGGTTCACGTTGTCATCAAGGGCCAGTGGATGACCCTGGATGCGGTTCAGTTTGTGCCGGGTGACTGGTGGATAGTGGGGGCAACGATTGCATGGGCTGCCTACGCCTTGCTGCTGAAAAGATGGTCAAGCCCCTTGAGCACCACAGCCAGGCTTGCCACCATTTGCACGGCCGGCGTGGTGGTGTTGCTGCCGTTTGCAATCTGGGAGGCAGGGCAGCCGGGATTGACGCAGTGGGGTTTGCAGGCCGGCCTGCTCGTCGTTGCGGCGGGGTTGATACCCGGTCTGGGTGCGTACTTGAGCTATAGCTGGGCACAAAAAATCCTCGGTGCCAGCCGGGTGGCCGTTGCGCTTTATCTGGGACCACTCTATACCGCGCTGGTGTCTTGGGCGGTGCTGGGCGAGAGGCTGGGCTGGCACCACGCGATGGGGGCACTGCTGATTCTGCCCGGTGTGTTTCTGGTGACCAGTACTGCGACTCGGAAATAAGGAAACATGATTTAAGTAAACTCGAACCTATGAGCAACAGATTTAAACCGTCAAGCCTCGCCGATTGGAAAAAAGCCGCCGCTAAATCTGCCCCCGGCGGCAACCTAGACGCACTCAATTGGCACACGCCAGACGGCATTACTGTGAAGCCGTTGTACACGGCTGAAGACATCAAAGACTTAGCCCACACCAACACGCTGCCGGGCTTTGAGCCCTTCATTCGCGGCCCGCAGGCCAGCATGTATGCGGTGCGGCCCTGGACGATTCGCCAGTACGCGGGTTTCTCGACGGCCGAAGAGTCGAATGCGTTTTACCGCAAGGCCCTGGCCGAGGGCGGGCAGGGTGTCAGCGTGGCATTTGACCTGGCCACGCACCGCGGCTATGACAGTGACCACCCGCGCGTGACGGGCGATGTCGGTAAGGCTGGCGTAGCGATTGATTCGGTCGAAGACATGAAAATCCTCTTCGACCAGATCCCGCTCGATAGCGTGAGCGTGTCCATGACCATGAACGGTGCGGTGCTGCCGGTGCTGGCGGGCTACATCGTAGCGGCCGAAGAACAGGGCGTGGCGCAGGACAAATTGAGTGGCACGATCCAGAACGATATTCTGAAAGAGTTCATGGTGCGCAACACCTATATCTACCCACCGGCGCCCAGCATTCGCATCATTGGCGACATCATTGAATACACGGCCAAATACATGCCGAAGTTCAATTCAATTTCGATCTCGGGCTACCACATGCAAGAAGCCGGTGCCAACCAGGCGCTGGAGCTGGCCTTCACGCTGGCCGACGGCAAAGAGTACGTCAAAATCGCCACGGCCAAGGGTCTGGATGTGGATGGTTTTGCCGGCCGCCTGAGTTTTTTCTGGGCCATCGGCATGAACTTCTACCTCGAAGTCGCCAAGCTGCGCGCTGCCCGTTTGCTGTGGTGCCGCATCATGAAGGGCTTCAATGCAAAAAGCCCCAAGAGCCTGATGCTGCGCACCCACTGCCAGACCAGCGGCTGGAGCCTGACCGAGCAGGACCCGTACAACAACGTGGTGCGTACCACGATTGAAGCGATGGCAGCGGTGTTTGGCGGTACACAAAGCCTGCACACCAACAGCTTTGACGAAGCGATTGCGCTACCGACTGAATTTTCAAGCCGTATCGCCCGCAACACGCAGCTCATCATTCAAGAAGAAACCCACATCACCAGTGTGATCGACCCTTGGGCGGGAAGCTATATGATGGAAAAGCTGACGCAAGACATGGCCGATGCGGCCTGGAAAATCATTGAAGAAGTCGAGCAGATGGGCGGCATGACCAAGGCCGTTGACAGCGGCTGGGCCAAGCTCAAGATTGAAGCGGCAGCGGCAGACAAGCAAGCCCGCATCGACAGCGGTCGCGACGTGATTGTCGGTGTCAACAAATACAAGCTGGAAACCGAAGACGCGATTGAGACGCGCGACATCGATAACGTGGCCGTGCGTGAAGGGCAAATCACAAGGCTTAAAGTCATCAAGGCCAAGCGCGACAGCGCGGCGGTACAGGCAGCACTCGACGCGTTGACTGACGCTGCTGAAAATAACAGAGGCAATTTGCTCGACCTGAGCATCCAGGCCATGCGCCTGCGCGCCACGGTAGGCGAGGTGAGTGATGCGTTAGAAAAAATTTACGGACGCCATCGCGCCGATACACAAAAGGTGACCGGTGTGTACGCTGCTGCTTACGATTCAGCCGAAGGCTGGGAAACCCTGAAGACCGAAATCAACCAGTTCGCAGAAGAACAGGGCCGCCGACCCCGCGTGATGATTTCAAAACTCGGCCAGGACGGCCACGACCGTGGCGCAAAAGTCGTCGCCACCGCGTTTGCTGATTTGGGCTTTGACGTGGACATCGGCCCGCTGTTCCAGACACCCGAAGAGTGCGCCCGTCAGGCGATTGAAAACGACGTACATGCGGTTGGCGTTTCAACGCTGGCAGCAGGCCACAAAACGCTGGTGCCAGCCATCATTGCCGAGCTTAAAAAACAGGGCGCTGATGACATCATCGTGTTTGTAGGCGGCGTGATCCCGCGGCAGGACTACGAGATGTTGTATGAGGCCGGTGTGAAGGGCATTTATGGGCCTGGTACGCCGATTCCAGCCAGTGCCAAGGATGTGCTGGAGCAGATTCGCAAGGCGTTGGCTGGTTAGGAGAAGACTATGAACAATCCATTTTTGGCAGAAGATTTCGACATGCAGGATATTCGCGGCGATCAATACGCCGCGATGCCGCCTGTAACCAAGATTTTGCGCTGGGAGGGTGTCGGTTATTTTGTATTGGCACTTGCGCTTTACTACGTGACTGGCTTTTCTTGGATGCAATTTGGAATTTGGTTTTTCCTGCCTGACATCGCGATATTGGCTTACCTGTTTGCTAATACAACGATAGGCGCGTATTGCTACAACGCTACGCATAGCAGCGTCGGTGCGGCACTTGTTGGTATTTTTGGTGTTCTGTCTGGTAGCCTACTTTTTCAACAGATTGGGTTAATTTGGTTCGCTCACATCGGATTCGATCGCGCACTAGGCTACGGCTTGAAATACCGACTTGGCTTTCGTGTGACGCATTTAGGCGTTATGAAGGGTATGCGTGGAAAAGACATCGCAGTTCAATCACACGATACGAATTGATCTTCTGCGCGATGTCGCCGCTGAACGCGCAATCATTGGATTTGTGGTACAGTATTTTTGTAATACATTCTGAAATACTGTGAGGAATACGCTATGACTGTTTCTGTTCGCATGAACCCTTTGCTGGAGCGAGAGCTGGAAGTCGCAGCCAAGCAGCGTGGCGTAAGCAAGTCGCAATTTATTGTGCAGGCCGTACAGCGCGCACTGGGTCAAAAAGACCCCTACGCCTTGTTGCTCAAGTTGCAAGCGGGGGCGCAAGCTTGCACAGATTCCGACTCTTTTGTACGTGCCTCGGATTTGGCTGACGAACCTGCTTCCAGCACCAACGACCCACTTCGCCGCAAGCTGATGACAAAGCAAGACGAATCGATGATCGATTGGCTTGCCTATCAAGCCGCTAAAAAGCAAGGCAAGGCATGGACGCCTGAGCCTGCGCAACTAGGTGCGGCTACATGACGGTGGCGCTGATTGATGCGGGGCCGCTGGTTGCTTTGTTCGACAAAAAGTCACCGGCGCATGAACATTACCAAGCGCTGCTGGCCGACAGCACCGTATCGTGGCAGTTGTGTACCACTTGGCCGTGTGTGGTCGAGGCCTCGCATTTTTTAACGCCCGGCGTACGGTGGTTGCTGCTGGAGTGGATAGGTGAGGGGGCTTTGTCGTTGTTCCCCTTTGAGGCATCACATCTGCAAGACATGTTGCCGTTGATGCGCAAATACACCGAGCCGCCACGCAGCGACATGGACTTTGCAGACGCCACCTTAGTGTGGGCCGCCAATGAGATTGGCGTAAATGCCATCATGACGATAGATGTGCGAGATTTTTCGCGGTATCGGTTGTCTGACGGTCGTGCGTTTGAAATTTTGTGATGTTCAACTTGCCTAGTGCTCCTAGTTCTATCAGGTCGAAAGTTGAAATTGTTTAAAGAACAAGATCTTTCGCAGGCCATTTCAGTTGGGAGTCCCCTAGCCCAGCGCCGCGCCATCGCCAAAGCCATCACGCTTTTGGAATCGACCCGCGCAGACCACCGCGTACAAGCCGATGAGCTATTAACTGCATTACTCCCCCACACCGGAAAATCCTTTCGCCTTGGCATCAGCGGCGTTCCCGGCGTTGGCAAATCAACCTTCATTGAAGTGCTGGGCCTGTATCTCATCAAGCAGGGCCATCGCGTCGCGGTGCTGACGATAGACCCGTCTTCCACGCTGTCAGGTGGCTCCATCCTTGGCGACAAGACGCGCATGGAAATGCTCTCAATGCACGAGCGCGCCTACATCCGCCCCAGCCCGTCGAGCGGCACGCTGGGTGGCGTTGCTGAAAAAACACGTGAGGCCATGCTGGTCTGCGAAGCCGCAGGTTACGACGTGGTGATGGTTGAAACGGTAGGTGTCGGCCAGTCTGAGACAGCAGTTGCCAACATGACCGACATGTTTGTGCTGATGCAGCTCCCCAATGCGGGCGACGATTTGCAGGCGATTAAAAAAGGCGTGATGGAACTGGCTGATCTGGTCATCATCAACAAGGCTGATATTGATGCCGATGCAGCGATGCGGGCTGAGGCACAAATTACCTCTGCGATGCGTTTGTTTGGACTTGTCAATAACGCCATGGCCTATCACAACGATAAAGTCCAAGCTGCGGCGTTTGACAGGCAGTGGCACCCCCAGGTGATGCAGCTCAGTGCGCTGCACAACAAGGGCGTTGATGCGTTCTGGGCAGCAGTGACGCAATTCAAAACACTGCAAACAGCCAACGGCAAGCTCGCAGAGCGCCGCAAGCAGCAGGGACTTAGTTGGATGTGGGAGCGTATTGACGCTGGATTGAAACAGGCTTTCAGACAAGACCCAGCCGTGGCTGGCCTGTTACCAAAAATGATTATGGAAGTCGTCAGCGGCCAGCTCCCGGCC